>NZ_JAJCHF010000059.1:0-577 GCF_020554365.1 Streptococcus sp. 210928-DFI.4.42 | reverse complement strand
GCTTATCTTATTAAGTTACTCATTGCTCGTTTAAAAAGAAACTAAGTAACATTTTGCCCAAATAGTAGTTATTTGGGCTTTTTGCTATACTTTAGCCTAGTGGATTAAATTTATAAAGATAGGATTTAGCATATTCTTATTGAGTGATTTTATTTTATGAAGGTTGTTTATAGGTAAAGGGGAAAATAGATGGTTTCTAAAATTGATGTGGCTTGGGACTTGTTTCTGGAGGGAAAAACATCAGAAGCTAAAAAGTTGGTTGAACAAGATTTTTCCATTGATACCTGTACAGATTTTAGCCTTTTAAATCTGATGGGGTATTTATTATTGGCAGAAAAAGACTATGCCTCGTGTACCCGTATCTTTGAGAAATACATTTTATTAGCTCAACAAAATGAAGACAAAGAACATGAACACATTGGATTACATCAATTAGCTATGATCTACAGAGATCAGGGTGATTTTCATAAGGCTTTAAAGCTCATTGAAGATGAAGAGAAGATAATTGAAGAGCATTTTCCCAATGATAATCTAAAGAAAGCTGTGAATAACTACGAACAAGGCTATTTGAGATTGA
>NZ_JAJCHF010000058.1:0-598 GCF_020554365.1 Streptococcus sp. 210928-DFI.4.42 | reverse complement strand
GTATCGACATCTGAGTCAGTGTCAACGTCCGAATCGGTTTCTGTATCTGAATCAGCGTCCACCTCAGAATCAGTTTCTGCATCCGAGTCAGCGTCTGAGTCAGAATCTGCGTCCGAATCAGTATCGACATCTGAGTCAGTGTCAACGTCCGAATCGGTTTCTGTATCTGAATCAGTGTCCACCTCAGAATCAGTTT
Organism: Streptococcus sp. 210928-DFI.4.42; assembly: GCF_020554365.1. Taxonomy (NCBI): domain Bacteria; kingdom Bacillati; phylum Bacillota; class Bacilli; order Lactobacillales; family Streptococcaceae; genus Streptococcus; species Streptococcus sp. 210928-DFI.4.42. The sequence continues at coordinate 402 of NZ_JAJCHF010000058.1, read as the reverse complement.
CTGCATCCGAGTCAGCGTCTGAATCGGCATCTGCATCCGAATCAGTGTCTACTTCTGAATCGGCATCAACATCGGAATCAGTCTCAACGTCCGAATCCGTATCAACATCTGAGTCAGCATCAACATCTGAGTCAGCATCGACCTCTGAATCGGTATCAACGTCCGAGTCAGCGTCAACATCTGAATCGGTGTCAACATCTGAATCAGTTTCAGCCTCTGAATCGGTGTCAACATCTGAATCAGTTTCAGCCTCAGAGTCAGTTTCAACGTCTGAATCAGTTTCAAGTTCTGAATCGGTGTCGATGTCCGAGTCAGCCTCAACGTCAGAGTCCGTTTCAATTTCTGAATCAGCCTCAACGTCAGAGTCAGTTTCAAGTTCTGAATCGGTATCTACGTCCGAGT
>NZ_JAJCHF010000057.1:0-665 GCF_020554365.1 Streptococcus sp. 210928-DFI.4.42 | reverse complement strand
GAGAGCATCTGCCTTACAAGCAGAGGGTCAGCGGTTCGATCCCGTTAACTCCCATAGGTCCCGTAGTGTAGCGGTTATCACGTCGCCCTGTCACGGCGAAGATCGCGGGTTCGATTCCCGTCGGGACCGTTAAGATAATGAAAATTATTTTAAGACTCGTTAGCTCAGTTGGTAGAGCAATTGACTTTTAATCAATGGGTCACTGGTTCGAGCCCAGTACGGGTCATATTTTGCGGGTTTGGCGGAATTGGCAGACGCACCAGATTTAGGATCTGGCGCTTTACGGCGTGGGGGTTCAAGTCCCTTAACCCGCATAAGAGAATAATAATGAGCCGGCTTAGCTCAGTTGGTAGAGCATCTGATTTGTAATCAGAGGGTCGCGTGTTCAAGTCATGTAGCCGGCATTTTTTTATATAAAGAAAGCAATGCGAACGTAGTTCAGTGGTAGAACACCACCTTGCCAAGGTGGGGGTCGCGGGTTCGAATCCCGTCGTTCGCTTGAGGAGGCCGGGGTGGCGGAACTGGCAGACGCACAGGACTTAAAATCCTGCGATTGGTAACGATCGTACCGGTTCGATTCCGGTCCTCGGCATAGACAAAGGTTGAAAGAAGCACCCTTAGCTCAACTGGATAGAGTACCTGACTACGAATCAGGCGGTTAGAGG
>NZ_JAJCHF010000056.1:0-793 GCF_020554365.1 Streptococcus sp. 210928-DFI.4.42 | reverse complement strand
AATGAGCTCCTCTAAAAAACGTGATCCTTCCGTCACTTCCTCTTTCTAAAATCTATTTTTTATGAGATGCTTGGGTGCTTACGCTTCCAATTTGTCAAACTTTGCTTTGACATTCGCCTTGAATTCTTCACGCTTAGCCTTGCGTTCGGCTTTACGTTCAGCCTTCATCTGTGCACGCGCCTGGTTGTAGAGGTCTTCTTGGACTTGCAGAGCTGCTTCGATTTCGGCTACGACGGTTGCTACATCCCAACGCATGATTTGGGTGTCGTACTTGGTGAAGTAAGCATCGATGACTGCTTCGTTGTCTTCTTGCACCAAGGCAACAACGGCTGTTTCACCGTTAGTCAATTTCTGAGAAACAACGTCAATCAGGCCAGCTTCTGCCGTATCAACGGTAGCACCAGCAGCCAAACCATAGAGGCTACCCATACCATAACCAAACAAGACGCCGATAGGACCACCCAAAAGCCCGATAACTGCACCGAACAAGCCACCTTCTAGGGCTGCATCCGTCGTTGAATCTTCAAAGTCATAGCGTTCTTTTTCAACGATATGACCGTTTTCATTTTTGACCAAGGCGATTTGAGCAACCTTGGTCGTCTGAGTTTGGCGGAAAGCCTTCAAATCCGCAAAGGACTGATAAGCTTCGCTTTCAGTGCTAAAGATTGAAACTACTAGGTTTTCCATAGTTAGTACCTCTTTTCTAAAAATTACACATACATTATAACACAGTTTTCTTTTTTTTGAAACTACTTTTATGCGACAATTTACATGATATGTCGCAATTTGTCAG
>NZ_JAJCHF010000054.1:0-864 GCF_020554365.1 Streptococcus sp. 210928-DFI.4.42 | reverse complement strand
CAAAGAGTAACGTTTTTGTAGTTTTGACATTGCTGCGCAACGTACAAAACTAAAACGCTCTGCCGAGGGCTATGGGTTGCACCCCTTTTTTGACCCTCACGGTTCAAAAAATTCACTGCTTTTTCGGCCCACAAAAGTGGACTCGAAAAAAATCGGCGCGAATAACGCACCGAAAAAAATTGCCTAGAAACTCATCAATCATCAAGCACTTACTCATATCGTCCAACACCTCAGCCGTACTCTCAATCAAACTCGTATTCAACTCATGAAGTAATTTGACAAGAAATCCATTGACTATCGTGCCTTAAAATACTGCTGGCGATTGGCTCTCAAAGACATCAAACGCAATGCCTTTGGTTTTCGGAACTTTGAAAACTTTAAAAAACGGATTTACCTCGCTTTGAACTTCACAAAAAAGAGAACCAAGATGGTTCTCTCCAGGGCTTAGTTATATGTCCACCCACTACAGTTGACAATGAGCATTTTTAAGAGCAATAATCTAGCTCATCTAAATTATTTGACCGTGAGAATACGACGCACATAGGTTTTGAATGGAGTCTCGGTCACATTTTGCACCTCAGTAATGATATGGAAGGTATCGTCTGACTTTGCATCGTCAGGGATATGAACCGTGAGACTTGCGCCCTCTTCTGTTATATCGAAGACATAATGCGGGTCCACCTCTTCGGAATGTAGGGAGGCCATTCTGCCGTCCCCTCGTAGCGCTCCTGAATAGACTTGAGGGCTCTGGCAGTTGTATTGGTCCCGCCCCAGGTCTGGATATAGAGGGTTCGGGGGTCATCGTCCAAAATGAGCTCCTCTAAAAAACGTGATCCTTCCGTCACTTCCTCTTTCTAAAATCTA
>NZ_JAJCHF010000053.1:0-867 GCF_020554365.1 Streptococcus sp. 210928-DFI.4.42 | reverse complement strand
CAATCAGCTTCAGCATCTGCATCAGTATCAGCAAGCCAATCAGCTTCAGCGTCTGAATCAGTATCAGCAAGCCAATCAGCTTCAGCATCTGAATCAGTATCATCAAGCCAATCAGCTTCAGCGTCAGAATCAGTATCAGCAAGCCAATCAGCTTCAGCATCAGAATCAGTATCAGCAAGCCAATCAGCTTCAGCATCAGAATCAGTATCAGCAAGCCAATCAGCTTCAGCATCTGCATCAGTATCAGCAAGCCAATCAGCATCATTGAGCACATCGGCTTCAACATCACTTTCTACATCTGTATCACAATCAGCATCTAACTCTTCATCAAATTCTGAAAGTGAAACACCTAAACAAGGTGAAGTAATCATCACTTATGTAGATACAAAAGGTAAAGTGATTAAAGATCCTCGTCAAGACACACCAAACTCACCATATGACACACCATATAACACAACTGAGGAAGGTGAAAAACCTAACACTATCAAGACTCCAGACGGTAAGACTTACAAGATCGTACCAAAAGGTGACTACCCAGTAGGTAAAGTTGATGGCGACGGACACTTGGAATCATCTGATCCAATTAAAGGTAAAGTTGATAAACCTAAGTCAACTATTACGTATGTTTACCAAGAAGTAGGTAACGTATACGTTCACTATGTAGATACTGAAGGTAACACGATTAAAGCATCTGTGAAAGATGAAGATGAACAACCAATTGATAAAGACTACGACACAGTAGTAGACAACCGTCCAAGCACAATCGAGTTCCAAGGTAAGACATACGAATTGGTACCAGCAGGTAACTACAAAGTAGGTCAAGTCGACGAACAAGGTCACTGGACAGGTGATGATGCTACAACTGGT
>NZ_JAJCHF010000052.1:0-895 GCF_020554365.1 Streptococcus sp. 210928-DFI.4.42 | reverse complement strand
CTTCAACCTGCTCATGGGTAGGTCACATGGTTTCGGGTCTACGACATAATACTAAGACGCCCTATTCAGACTCGGTTTCCCTACGGCTCCGTCTCTTCAACTTAACCTCGCATCATATCGTAACTCGCCGGTTCATTCTACAAAAGGCACGCTCTCACCCATTAACGGGCTCGAACTTGTTGTAGGCACACGGTTTCAGGTTCTATTTCACTCCCCTCCCGGGGTGCTTTTCACCTTTCCCTCACGGTACTGGTTCACTATCGGTCACTAGAGAGTATTTAGGGTTGGGAGATGGTCCTCCCAGATTCCGACGGGATTTCTCGTGTCCCGCCGTACTCAGGATACTGCTAGGTATAAAGACTATTTCGAATACGAGGCTCTTACTCTCTTTGGCTGACCTTCCCATGTCATTCTTCTATAATCTTTAAGTCCACATTGCAGTCCTACAACCCCGAAGAGTAAACTCTTCGGTTTGCCCTCCTGCCGTTTCGCTCGCCGCTACTCAGGCAATCGCTTTTGCTTTCTCTTCCTGCAGCTACTTAGATGTTTCAGTTCACTGCGTCTTCCTCTACCTATCCTTAACAGATAGGAGTACTAGCCATTAGCTAGTGGGTTCCCCCATTCGGACATCTCTGGATCGTCGCTTACTTACAGCTCCCCAAAGCATTTCGTCGTTTGTCACGTCCTTCTTCGGCTTCTAGTGCCAAGGCATCCACCGTGCGCCCTTATTAACTTAACCTTATTTTTGGTCTTGCGACCTAAACTCTTTAAATATTTACAGCGTTTCGGTTTATTTTCTTGTTACTATTTGATATAGATATTCAATTTTCAATGTTCAAACTTAACACCCTTACAGTGTTAATGGAGCCTAGCGGGATCGAACCGCTGACCTCCT
>NZ_JAJCHF010000051.1:0-903 GCF_020554365.1 Streptococcus sp. 210928-DFI.4.42 | reverse complement strand
TGGATTTTGATCATGAGTAATGACAATAACAATTGCATCTTTAATGGATAGAATGTAGTCCATTATTTCTTTTGCTTTTATTGGATCAAGGTTACTTGTAGGTTCGTCAAATATATAAACTGAATATGTTTTGACTAAAAACCTAGCTAAATCAATTCGTTGCTTTTCTCCTTCTGAAATGATTTTGTTTGATTGAGCTAGGTTTTTACGAAGGAAGTCTTCATTAAAACCTAAGGATTTTCTTAATTTTTCAGTTAAATGAAGGTTTCTAGCCAATTTGATATTCTCTAGAATATTACCTTCAATTAGAAAGTCATTTTTTTGCACAAATGCAATATCTTTATATAACTCCTCTGAGGGAATATCAATATTCTGTTTTCCGTTGATTTTTATTTCTCCATCATAAAGATTTTTTGGATAATAATTTAGTATTAATTTTACTAAAGTTGTTTTCCCAGTTCCTGAAGCACCGATAATCGCATAGCGCTTACCTTTTTTAAATTCATAGGAAAAATGATCAAATAATATTCTATTTTCAATTTCATAATATAATCGGTTAATAGAAATAGTCGAAATGTTATCACAATCAATTGTACTTGTTTTATGGAAAGTTCCATGATTTGTCTCATATAGATTTTCTTGGATATTATCAATAATGGACTTGCTACTGCTGATTAAATTTTTATTGTAAAGAATAGATTGTAATGGAGCAAAAACACCGTTTAATAATTGAATACTTGCTACTAGTAGTCCAATAGTCAGTAAGTTATTTCTTACAAAAAAGATACCAGCAACCATACAGGATAGTTGAGAGCCAAAACTTAGTAAAATTCCAGTAGTTGAAGCTAAGTCTTTTAAGAATTGATATGTTTTTCTGGACTCTTCAAATTCTAAACTGATTCC
>NZ_JAJCHF010000050.1:0-942 GCF_020554365.1 Streptococcus sp. 210928-DFI.4.42 | reverse complement strand
GTTCTAAAAAAGTTGAGAGAACTCCGATTGAGGGACGAAAAAGAGCAAGAAGAAAAACGGAAATTGTCCGAGGATTGGTAACAGAGTTTGCTTTAGAGATTCTTCTAAAGATTATTAAGCTTGCCCGTTCAACTTATTATTATCATTTAAAACAGCTCGATCAAAGCGATAAGGATTATGATGTTAAAGTTGAAATTCAATCTATTTTTACTGAGCATAAAGGGAATTACGGCTATCGTCGAATGACTCTTGAATTGAGGAATCGTGGTTTTGTAGTGAATCATAAGAAGGTCCAACGTCTGATGAAGGTCCTTGGTTTAAGTGCTCGTATTCGTCGTAAACGGAAGTATTCTTCATACCAAGGAGAGATTGGTAAGAAAGCAGATAATCTTATTCAACGCCAATTTGAAGCAACCAAGCCAATGGAAAAGTGCTACACAGATGTGACCGAGTTTGCCATTCCAGCAAGCAATCAAAAACTTTATTTATCGCCAGTTTTAGATGGTTTTAATAGCGAAATTATCGCCTATAATCTTTCGACTTCACCGAATTTAGAACAAGTGAAAGCTATGTTAGACCAGGCCTTTACTGAGAATCATTACACAAATACAATTCTTCATAGTGATCAAGGATGGCAGTATCAACACCAGTATTATCATCGTTTTTTAGAGGATAAAGGAATTCAACCGTCCATGTCACGTAAAGGAAACAGCCCAGACAACGGCATGATGGAATCCTTCTTTGGCATTTTGAAATCGGAAATGTTTTATGGTTACGAGAATACATTTAAGTCACTTAACCAATTGGAACAAGCTATTGTAAACTATATTGACTATTACAACAACAAACGAATTAAGGTAAAACTAAAAGGACTTAGTCCTGTGCAATACAGGACTAAATCCTTAACTTAAATTATTTGTCTAACTTTTTGGGGTCAGTACA
>NZ_JAJCHF010000005.1:0-127013 GCF_020554365.1 Streptococcus sp. 210928-DFI.4.42 | reverse complement strand
CGTCTTGCTCGACAATCCAAAAATAATTGAGAGGCTAGGACTTTTGTCCCAGCCTTTTGTTTTAGGTATAAAAGAAATAGACTGAATGAGAAAGGTTCCATCAGATGTGACACTTACCCTATTTTAAAATACCCACTTTCATGGTAGACTAGAAGAAAGAAAACGTTCTCAAGGAGGTTGAGCATGAAACACAAATTATTGACCGCATCACTGACGATTCTTTCTACCTGCACACTAATGGCTTGTAGTCACATCACTCAAAAGGACACAGCAACTTCTTCTACAAAAGAAAGTAGCAGCAAAGTCGAAAAGCAAACAAGCAGCTCTTCGTCAAAGGATACTGCTTCTACAAAGAAAACCACTTCCAGTCAAGAAACCAAGCGGATTGGAAATGCAGATTATGGATACATCGATATTCCAAGTAAATGGTTCAAGTTCACGGATATCGATGGGACAGAAGCTGTCCAGTATACGGATGGGAGCGGCTATAATATTGTCACCTTGAATAGCTTTACGCGGGAAAAGGCCAAAGTTCCTGCGGATATCGAGTTTAATGCAGAATTTTTAGCCAAGAAACTGGCCGTAATGTGGCAAGATAACCAGGATGTTGATAAGATGACGGGAGCGCGGACTAAAGTCGCAGGTCTGGACGCTTACCAGCTTCAAATTATCATGAAATCTGGTCAATACCTGATTACCTGGGTCTTCCAGAAGGGTGAAAAAGTTTATACCATTTCTTTTGAAGGGGATGCAGAAACCTTGAAAACCTTTATCCCATACATTGAAGACACATGGAGCCTAGATGGAACAGGCGCTGTAACGGATTAATCAAGTGAGATAGATCTCAGGATCTATCTTTTTTTAGAGTCTTTGTGGTATAATCTTTCTATTGTTTAGAAGAGGAAATAGAGGATGACACAGGAAATTGATATTGAAAAATACCATCAGTTAGCTCTCCAAAAGCAAAAGGAGCACCGCAAGGTATTGGCGAATCTCAAGAAGAAACCACCTAAGAATTTAGATAAAATAGCGCAAGAAATCCACGATGAAGTTTTCCAAGAAATCGACTGTACGGCTTGTGCCAATTGCTGCAAAACCTTAGGGCCCGATTTTAAGGAAGCCGATATCACACGGATCGCCAAATATTTCAAGATGAAGCTTCCTGCCTTTGAGGCAGAATTTCTTCAAGTTGACGAAGATGGGGACAAGGTTTTTAAATCCATGCCTTGCCCCTTTCTTGGTGGGGACAATCTCTGTTCCATTTATGATGTACGCCCAAAAGCTTGTCGGGAATTCCCTCACACAGATCGCAAGAAGATTTATCAGATCAACCATCTGACCATCAAGAATACCCTCACTTGCCCAGCGGCTTATTTATTTGTAGAAAAATTGAAGGATCGTTTGTAATGGCATATACATTTTTACTTTTTGATTTGGACCATACCTTGCTGGACTTTGAATCTGCTGAAGAAACAGCCTTGACGCAGATGTTAGAAGACATGAATTTTCCAGATGTACAGGCCTTTAAGGATTACTACAAACCCATGAACCAAGGTCTCTGGAAGGATTTGGAACAAAAGAAGTTGACCAAGCAAGAGCTCGTGGATAGTCGATTTGCGATTGGGTTTGCCCACTTTGGGATCACGGTTGATGGGGCTGAGATGGCTCTTCGCTACCAAGATTACATCAGTCTTCAAGGGCAGTCTTTCCCCGGTGCGGAGGACTTACTGGCCCGACTTGAAAAAGCGGGTTACCAGCTCTATGGTGCAACGAATGGAGTGACCGCCATTCAAGAAGGACGCTTGGCTCATTCTACAATCGCACCTTATTTCAAAGAGGTCTTTATCTCTGAGCAGCTTCATACTCAGAAACCAGAACCTGCATTTTTTGACAAAGTTGGCCAACTGATTCCAGGTTTTAGCAAGGAAGAGACACTCATGATCGGAGATTCCTTGACGGCGGATATCGCAGGAGGAAATGCTTCGGGGATTGATACCGTCTGGTATAATCCTGATCGTAAGGAAAATACCAGCCTGGTAGTACCGACTTATACCGTTAGCACCTATCAAGAAATCGCCGATTTCCTGCTTAAATAAAAAATTTTTAAGAGTGTCAAGTTTTTTTCTTGACAGGTTGATGAAATGTGTTATAATAGATCATGTGCTAAATAGCTTGTCTATTTCACCGAAAATTAAAATATAGAAAAGAGACATATAAAAATGGCAGTTAAAATTCGTTTGACTCGTATGGGTTCTAAGAAAAAACCTTACTACCGTATCAACGTTGCAGATTCACGTTCACCACGTGATGGACGTTTCATCGAAACAGTTGGAACATACAATCCACTTGTTGAAGAAAACCAAGTTACTTTGAAAGAAGACCGCGTTCTTGCATGGTTGGCTGATGGAGCTCAACCTTCAGATACAGTTCGCAACATCCTTTCAAAAGAAGGTGTCTTGAAGAAATTCCACGATTCTAAATTCTCAAAATAATCATAAAGTAGGTTGATGTATGGATACGATTGAAAATCTCATTATTGCAATTGTGAAACCCTTGATTTCACAACCGGATGCTTTAACCATCAAGATCGAAGATACTCCTGAATTCTTGGAGTACCATCTTGACCTTGATCCTAGCGATGTTGGTCGTGTAATCGGTCGAAAAGGTCGCACCATTTCTGCGATAAGAACGATTGTCTACTCTGTCCCAACTGAAGATAAAAAAGTAAGAATCGTTATTGACGAAAAATAAAAGGCGGGACTTGGTCCCGTTTTTTGTTGGAAGGAGAAAGAATGAAAGAAGTGACCATTGGCCAATTACAAGCCTATTTACAAGAACATTACCAGAATACTCGGACAGAAGAAGGACTATTTATCAAGCTGGTTGAAGAGGTTGGGGAAGTAGCCGAGGTCTTAAATGGACGTTCTGGACGGAAAGCGGGTGTCCAGGATTCAAATGAGGAATTGGCTAAAGAACTGGCTGATATCATTCACTACACGGTTGCTATCGCGGCCATCAATGAGATTGACCTTACTAAAACTATCTTTGAAAAAGATAAAACAGCAGCCGTAAAATACCAGCACGAACGGGATTTGGAGCAGTTTTTAGCAGATAAGTCCATTTGAGAAAATCCCTTGAACGTGATAAAATAGAGTGAATAAACTACACTGGAGAAATCATGAATTACTTTAATGTCGGGAAAATTGTCAATACGCAAGGTCTGCAAGGAGAAATGCGGGTCTTGTCTGTGACAGACTTTGCGGAAGAGCGTTTTAAAAAAGGAGCAGAGTTGGCTCTCTTTGATGAGAAGGATCGTTTTGTCCAAACAGTGACCATTGCCAGTCACCGCAAGCACAAGAACTTCGATATCATCAAGTTTAAGGATATGTGCCATATCAATGCCATCGAAAAATTCAAGGGTTTTAGCCTCAAGGTTGCAGAAGAAGATTTGACGGATTTGGAAGATGGCGAGTTTTATTACCATGAGATTATCGGCCTTGATGTTTACGAAAATGACCAGCTAATCGGTCAGATTAAGGAAATCCTGCAACCAGGTGCCAATGATGTCTGGGTCGTGAAACGCAAAGGCAAACGCGACCTACTATTACCTTATATCCCACCAGTAGTCTTGAATATTGATATCCCAGGAAATCGGGTGGATGTTGACATCTTAGAAGGATTAGACGATGAAGATTGATATTTTAACCCTCTTTCCAGAGATGTTTTCGCCTTTGGAGCACTCGATTGTCGGGAAGGCGCGTGAAAAGGGACTTCTCGAGATCAACTACCATAATTTCCGTGAAAATGCTGAGAAGGCGCGGCACGTCGATGATGAGCCCTATGGTGGCGGCCAAGGGATGCTCTTACGTGCGCAGCCAATCTTCGATGCCTTTGATGCCATTGAGAAAAAGAATCCGCGAGTGATCTTACTGGACCCTGCTGGACGGACTTTTGACCAAGCCTATGCTGAAGAATTAGCTCAGGAAGAAGAATTGATCTTTATCTGTGGCCATTATGAGGGCTACGATGAGCGGATCAAGACCTTGGTAACGGATGAGATTTCGCTGGGGGATTATGTCCTGACAGGTGGGGAACTTGCTGCTATGACCATGATTGATGCGACAGTCCGCTTGATTCCAGAAGTGATTGGAAAAGAGTCCAGTCACCAGGATGACAGTTTCTCGTCTGGTCTTCTGGAATATCCTCAATACACACGGCCTTATGAATACAGAGGAATGACAGTTCCCGATGTCCTCATGAGTGGCCACCATGAAAATATCCGTCAATGGCGTCTCTATCAGAGTTTGAAAAAGACCTTAGAACGTCGTCCAGACTTGCTAGAAAACTATGAGTTGACAGCAGAAGAAGAAAAATTGTTGGAACAAATTAAACAAGAAGATTAACAGCGTTAGCTGTTTTTCTTTTGCCTCAAAAATTTATGAAAAAAACTTTTTAAACCTACTAGTTATTGGTAACAAAATGTGGTATGCTAGGGGGTAGAGAAACTTCAAGAAAATGAACAAGTTTTGGGGGTGAGTTTAATGGGAAAGAAATTAGGAAAATCGGTTTTCACGACTGGGGTTGCTGCGACAACGGTACTGTCTGGAATGTTTCATCATAAGGCTAGTGCGGAAGAGGTCAAGCAAAATGAAAATGCAGAAACTAACAGTACGGAAGTAGTCGAAAAACCAATTACAGTTGATGAGTTGAAGCAAATTACAGCTCAAAAAGGGCAAGTGGTGAAAGATGTCCACTACCAAGAGCAAAAAGTGATCGATGCTCAAACGGAAGTCAAGGCCGCTGGACAAGAGTTGGAAGAAAAGAAAGCTGAAGTGACGGATGCCGAAAACCTGATCGCAACGACTTCGAATGCACAAATTCAGAACGCAGAAAATGACGTTAAGGTGGCGCAAGCCTATGTGACCATCGAAGAAAATAAGGTTCGAGAGGCGGAAGCTGCACATGATCAAGTTGTAGAGGCTGTTCGTCAACAGGAAAATCAGGTTACAGCTCAGGAATCTTTGGTCGATGTAGCACAAAATGAATTGAACCAAGCCAAAGCGCCAATTTCTAATGATGAGAATGTGCTAAACCAGGCCTTGTTGGAGCAAAGCCAAGTCGAGCAAAGTATTCGAGAATCTCAGAGTTATCTCGCGACCTTGCAAGCGAGTCAGCAGAATGGGGCTGACACAGTCGCTCAAATTGAGAGTGATATTCAACTCGCCCAAACGCGACTCACAGACTTAAAGGCGGTCATTGCGACAAAAGAAGCGGAGTTGGCAGCCTTGGAACAAGCAGCGGCTAATAGCCCAGTTCAACTGAGCCAAGCAACCTACGAAGGCTACTTGCAACACTTGGCTGACAATGGCAATGAAGCTGCAGCAAGTGCTTTAGCCCTTTACAAGCGTGGTCGTGAAGAAGATGGCTTGACGGTTGGAGAGTCTGGATCCTTGCAAGCCAATCTTCGAGCTCTTGAAATTGCGGATGCCATTAATAGCTATCGTCGCAATGCAGGTTTGCCTGAATTGGAGCTGGATCCTTATTCCCTTCCTGCCAGTCAAGTTCAGTTAGAATACTTCAAAAAGGCTAACTGGCATATGTTTAAGTATTTGCCAAACGAAAACATTGCTTATGGTTTCTCACCTGCTGGTGCAGTAGACTTTTGGTACAATGAAAAAGCGGCTTACCAAGAAGTAGCAACTCAATATGGTCTACCGACAGACGAAACACAAATCGATGCCAATGACATCTATATGAAGATTGGGGCTGAGGCCTTTGCTAAGGTTGGTCACTACCTCCAAATGGTAGACAACAAAGCAACGGCATTATCAGTGGCTTATGACCCAAGTAATGCCATGTCAGAAGCGGCTTTCTTACACAGTCCAGTTACCTCAGCAGTGTCAACCAATGCACTTGCTTACCAATTGCGTCAGGGAGCTGGTGCTACAACGACAAGATCAGATGTCAAAGCAAAATCTGATGAAGTCGCTAACCTCAAGCTGGACAAGGCCAATCAAGAGTCCCAAATCATTATCTTGCAAGGCAAATTAGAAGATGCCCGCCATACTAATTCAAATGTAGAAGTAGAGATGGCCAATGTGCAAAAGACCATCCAAAACTACAAAATTCTTCTTGTCAGCAAGGATCATGCAGTTGAAAAAGCAAAAGCGACTCTTGATGTATCTCGAGGTCGGATTGAAGCAGCTATCCAACCAAAAGAAGCAGCGCTTCAAAAAGCGAAAGATTTGTTAGCAGCTGCGCGTGAGAAATTAGATCTTTTAAAAGCAGAAGAAGCAGAAAAAGCCCAAGTCGTTCAAGAAGCGCATGAGGGCTTGAAGGCAGCGCAAGAACGCTTGGTTGCTGCTGAAAAACGTCTTTCTGACTTTAAAAATGCTCCAGAATTATTGGTCAAAGCCCAATCAGTTTTATCAGCTGCGGTGGCTAATTTAGAAAATAAAAAAGAAAAATTAGAAGCCGAATTCACTACTCTTCAATCTTATCACAGTGTCGTGGAACTGTTGAATTCTCAATATGAAGATCTAGCGTCACGAATGGATCCAGCTATTTTAGAAGCAGCAGATATGCCAATGGATATCCGCTCAAGCAATCCAACCACTTTTTCGGATAGACCAACAGTTCTTCCAACAGGTACCAATAGTCCGCAAGTGCAAGCACCAAAGGCTACTCCAGCTCCAAAACAAGAAGCCAAAGTAGAAGAAATCAAACCCAAAAAAGAAAACAGCCAAGCTGTAGCAAGTGCAGATTCTTCCAAATATGCAGCAGCAACAACAGGTGTTGCCGTCGGGCTACTTGCTGGATTGTTTGGTTTCAAGAAAAAGAAACAATCTTCAAAAAATGATTAAGACATACCTAAGATAGAGTGGATGCTTAGACACTTTATTGCTTAAACTCTTCAAAGAAGATATATGAGGGTGGGAAAAGAACTCGCTTAACAAAATGAGTTTTTTCCTGCTCTTTTTTTGTACAATTTTAGAATTTTTGAAAGAAAATGATAGAAAATGATAAAAGGTGTTGACATTTTTTGGAGATGGAGTATAATAGTCCTTGTAATCGATTGCAAAAGGAGGAGAAATGCTTAAGTCTGAACGAAAACAATTCATCCTCGAGAAGGTACTGAAGGAAAAATTTGTTTCCTTAGAAACCCTTGTACAAGAGCTGGGGACGTCTGAATCAACGGTTCGACGTGACTTGGATGAATTAGAAGCTGAAAGTAAACTTCGCCGGGTTCACGGCGGTGCGGAAAGCCTGCATTTTCTTCAAGAGGAAGAAAGCAATAAAGAAAAATCTATCAAAAACATTCAAGTTAAGTCAAAGATCGCGGTAAAAGCAGCGGAATTGATCAAAGATCATGACGTGATCTTTATCGATGCCGGGACGACCAATGAACTGTTGGTACAAGAAATTGTCAATCCAACGGTAACCGTGGTGACCAACTCGATTCACCATGCGACCAAGTTGGTCGAGCGAAATGTTCCAACGGTCATCATCGGTGGGAAGGTAAAATCTTCTACAGATGCTAGTATCGGAGGGATCGCGCTCAATCAGATCGGTCAGTTGAATTTTGACAAGGCCTTTCTTGGAATGAATGGAATCGATGATGAATTTTACAGCACTCCAGACCTGGAAGAAGGATCTGTTAAGCGTGCGATTATCGAAAATGCGAAAAAAACTTATATCCTAGCGGATGATTCGAAAATTGGGGTGACATCCTTTGTCAAAGTGGCTCCTATCAAGCGAGCCATGATTATCACCAATCAATGTGAACCGCAACGATTAAAGGTATTAAAAGAAAAAACGGAGGTTATAGAGGTTTGATTTATACAGTAACACTGAATCCAGCAATTGACTATATTGTCCGTCTCGATCATGTAGAGACAGGGGCGGTCAATCGGATGGCTTCGGAAGATAAATTCGCCGGTGGTAAAGGAATCAATGTCAGTCGTGTCTTAAAACGTCTCGATATCGAGAACACAGCGACTGGATTTATCGGTGGTTTCACCGGACGCTTCATTGAAGACGTACTGACTAGCGAAGCCATTTCAACCAACTTTGTGACAGTGGACCAAGATACACGGATCAATGTCAAGATCAAGGCCGATGAGGAAACAGAGATCAATGGGAATGGCCCAGAAGTGACGGAAGCTCAGTTGCAAGAATTGCTCAACATCTTATCGAGCTTAACAGAAGATGATGTTGTAGTCTTTGCAGGATCTGCTCCATCTTCACTCGGCAATGCCATTTACAAACAATTGATCGCAGCAACACGTGCGACAGGTGCGCAAGTGGTTTGTGATTTTGAAGGGCAAACCTTGATTGATTCCTTGGAGTTCAATCCCCAATTGGTCAAACCAAACAACCATGAGTTGGGAGATATTTTTGGCGTTACCTTGACGGAATTGCCAGAAATTGAACGCTATGCCAAAGAAATTTTGGCAAAAGGAGCACAAAACGTCATTATTTCCATGGCGGGTGATGGTGCTCTCCTTGTCAGTCCAAGCGGCACTTACTTCGCAAAACCAATCAAGGGTCAAGTGAAGAATTCTGTCGGGGCTGGAGATTCCATGGTAGCAGGCTTCACTGGGAAGCTCGCAACGACGGGAGATGTCATCGAAGCCTTCAAATGGGGCGTGGCTTGTGGAACAGCGACCACCTTCTCAGATGATTTGGCAACAGCTGACTATATAAAAGAAACTTATGAAAAAGTAGAGGTAGAAAAACTATGAAAATTCAAGACGTTTTAAACAAAAACGTGATGTTGTTTGACCTTCAGGCAACAGATAAAGAGGGCGTAATCAATGAGATGGTTCAATCGCTCGTTGACAATGGTGTGGTGACAGATTTTGACACCTTCAAGGCTGGAATCATGAACCGTGAAGCACAGACTTCAACTGGTTTGGGTGACGGAATTGCCATGCCCCACAGCAAAAATGAAGCAGTTAAAGAAGCTACAGTCTTGTTTGCAAAATCAAACAAGGGTGTGGACTATGCTTCGCTTGATGGTCAACCAACAGACTTGTTCTTCATGATCGCAGCTCCAGAAGGAGCAAACGATACTCACTTGGCAGCCCTAGCTGAATTGTCTAAGTACTTGATGAAACCAGGATTTGCGGACAAACTTCGCCAAGCAAGCACTCCTGATCAAGTGATCGCAGCCTTTGATGCAGAAGAGCAAGAAGCTGCAGCTGAAGAAGCGAAAAAAGCAGAAGCTGTCAAAGAAGCAGCTTCATCTGACAAACCTCTCATCGTTGCCGTAACAGCATGTACAACGGGTATCGCCCACACTTACATGGCAGAAGAAGCCCTCATCAAAAAAGGTGAAGAAATGGGTGTTACAGTCCGCGTTGAAACCAACGGTGCATCTGGTGTCGGCAACCGCTTGACAGCTGAAGAAATCGCCAAAGCTGAAGGGGTCATCATTGCAGCAGATAAAGCAGTTGAAACCGCTCGTTTCGATGGCAAAAAATTGATCTCTAAACCAGTCGCAGCCGGTATCCGTCAGACAGAAGAATTAATCCAAACCATCTTGGATGGCAAAGCAGATGTCTTCCACGCTGAAAATGCTGCACAAGCTAGCGCTAGCCAAGAAAAATTGAGCTTGGGTGGAGCCTTCTACAAACACTTGATGAGTGGGGTTTCTCAAATGCTTCCATTCGTTATCGGTGGTGGTATCTTGATCGCCCTTGCCTTCTTGATTGACCAAGTTATGGGTGTGCCTCAAGATCAATTGTCTAGTCTTGGTTCTTATCATGTATTAGCAGCACAATTTAAAACAATTGGTGGAGTAGCCTTTGGCTTTATGCTTCCTGTACTTGCAGGTTACATTGGATTCTCAATCGCTGAAAAACCTGGTTTTGTAGCAGGGTTTATCGCTGGATCTATTGCTAGCTCAGGGTCAGCATTTGGAAATATCGCCTACGGTGCTGCTAAAGGTGAATTACCAGCAGCCGTATCATCAGGTTTCCTTGGAGCTTTGGTAGGTGGTTTCCTTGCAGGTGGAGTTGTTCTCTTACTTCGCAAAGCCCTTGCAGGTCTTCCACGTTCACTCGATGGTATCCGCTCTATCCTTCTCTTGCCATTACTTGGTGTTGGTTTGACAGGATTCTTGATGTTCCTCATCAATATTCCAATGGCTGCTATCAATACTGGTCTTAATAACTTCCTTTCAAGCTTGTCAGGTAGCTCAGCTGTCCTTCTTGGACTTCTCGTCGGCGGTATGATGGCTGTCGATATGGGTGGACCAGTTAACAAAGCCGCTTATGTCTTCGCTACAGGTACACTTGCTGAATCTGTTGCTTCAGGTGGTTCTATTGTTATGGCAGCTGTTATGGCAGCTGGTATGGTTCCTCCATTGGCAGTATTCGTAGCAACAGTCTTGTTCAAAGATAAATTCACACAAGAAGAACGCGATTCAGGTTTGACAAACATCGTTATGGGTCTTTCCTTCATCACAGAAGGTGCCATTCCATTCGGTGCAGCTGACCCAGCCCGTGCCATCCCTAGCTTCATTGCAGGTTCAGCATTGACAGGTGCCCTTGTTGGTCTTGCAGGCTTGAAACTCATGGCTCCTCACGGAGGAATCTTCGTTATCGCCCTTACTTCAAACCCACTTCTTTACATCTTGTTCGTATTGATCGGTGCAGTCGTAAGTGGTATCTTGTTCGGATTGCTTCGCAAACCTAAAAACTAAATATGATTAAAAGGTTGGGGACTCCCAACCTTTTCTTCTTGTACTAGCGAAAAAATCACCTCATTCTACGTTGGTATCTTGAGCTGAATTATGATATAATAAGCCTATCGCATATTTTTAGGAGAATAAAAATGGATATTCAACGTGAAAAAGAATTTGTCAGCCAATACCACTATGATGCTCGTAATTTTGAGTGGGAAAAAGAAAATGGCATCCCTGAAACAAAAGTAGATGTAAACTTTCAATTGATCAATCGTGATCAAGAACAAAACACAACTTCTTTGATTGTCATCTTGAGCTACATGATCGTTTTTGACGGTTTTGTGATCAGCGGAACCATCACTCAAATCAACCACTTGTTTGGTCGTTATGTCAATGAACCAAGCGAATTCAGCAAAGACGAAGTGGAAGAATTGGCTCGCCCTTGCTTGAATATGCTCAACCGTTTGACTTACGAAGTCACAGAAATTGCCCTCGATTTACCGGGTATTAATTTGGAGTTTTAATCAATGAAATTAGCAGTGATCACGGATTCGTCTGCCTATTTACCGCAAGACGTGCTCCATCACGACGACTTATTTATTTTAGAGATCCCGATCTATATCGATGGGGAGTCTTATGTTGAAGGGAAGAACCTGACACACGATGAGTTCTACCAAAAGATGGCTGCGTCTAAGGAATTGCCAAAGACTAGCCAGCCGAGTGTGGCAGAGTTAGAAGAGGTCTTATCTGGTTTGACAGCTAAGGGCTATACGCATGCTATCGGTCTTTTCTTGTCATCTGGTATTTCTGGTTTCTACCAAAATATCCAATATTTGAAGGACGAATTTGAAGGCTTGACCGTCGAATTTCCGGACTCAAAAATCACCAGTGCTCCTCTAGGGATGATGGTAGAAGACTGCTTGAAATGGGCTGGTGAAGGCCGTTCTTTCGACGAGATTGTTGCCAATGTCCAACACCAGATTGATGGAACCTCCGCCTATATCATGGTGGATGATTTGAACCACTTGGTCAAAGGTGGTCGTCTGTCAAATGGGGCTGCCATTCTTGGGAACCTCTTAAGCATCAAGCCTATTCTTCATTTTAATGATGAAGGCGTGATTGAGGTCTTTGAGAAAGTCCGGACGGAAAAGAAAGCCATGAAACGCTTGGTAGAGATTGTTGTATCAGATATCGCAGATGGTCATTACCAAGTCTTTGTCATCCATGCCAATGTCCCTGAAAAAGCAGAGGCACTTCGCCAACTACTCATCGAAGAAGGAGTGGAAGGTGATATTCCTTTTGCTACCTTTGGAGGGGTGATTGGGACGCACTTAGGTGACCATAGCTTAGCAGTCGGGTATATCCCCATCGTTTAAGGAGAATTCTATGTCAATTAAAGTCATTATCGCGGGTTTCAAGGGAAGAATGGGACAAGCAGCCTACAAGATGGTTTCAGAAGATCCTGAGCTAGAATTAGCCGGCTTGATCGATCCATTTACTGATGAGACAGAGGTTGCAGGAGTCCCTGTCTTTAACCGCAAAGAAGATCTTGTGGGTCTAGAGGCAGATGTTTGGGTGGACTTTACCATGCCCAAGGTCGCTTACGAGAATACTCGCTTTGCAATTGAAAATGGCTTTGCGCCTGTTGTGGGAACGACTGGATTCACTCCTGAGCAGATCCAAGAATTGACAGACCTTTCACGTGAAAAGGATTTGGGTGGCTTGATCGCGCCGAACTTTGCCATTGGAGCCGTACTCTTGATGCAATTTGCAGCGCAAGCAGCCAAGTATTTCCCGAATGTGGAAATCATTGAATTGCACCACGATAAGAAAAAAGATGCACCGAGTGGAACAGCAATTAAGACCGCTGAGTTGATCTCTGAGAAGCGCGAGAAGATCCAGCAAGGTGCAGCAGATGAAGAAGAGTTGATGCCTGGGGCAAGAGGGGCAGAGTTTGAAGGGATGCGCATCCATTCGGTTCGATTGCCTGGCCTAGTCGCTCACCAAGAGGTGATTTTTGGTAGCCAAGGCGAAGGGTTGACTCTCCGTCATGATTCCTATGATCGTGTTTCCTTCATGACAGGAGTAAATCTAGGGATTAAAGAAGTTGTCAAGCGTCATGAGCTTGTTTATGGTTTGGAACACTTACTATGAGATTAGAAAAGATGCCTTCTGAGTTTCAGGAGGCTTTACCAATATTAGAGAAGATTAAAGCAGCTGGTTTTGAGGCCTATTTTGTTGGGGGATCTGTCCGAGATGCCCTCTTGGATCGTCCCATTCACGATGTCGATATCGCTTCCTCCTCTTACCCAGAAGAGACCAAGGCGATTTTTGATCGCACAGTAGATGTCGGTATCGAACATGGGACCGTCTTGGTCCTTGAAAATGGTCAAGATTATGAAATTACGACCTTCCGGACGGAGGATGTCTATGTAGATTATCGCCGTCCAAGCTCCGTGTCTTTTGTACGCTCGCTAGAAGAAGACCTCAAGCGTCGTGATTTTACGGTCAATGCCTTTGCCTTAAATGAAAAAGGAGAAATTGTCGATCTCTTTCAGGGGTTAGCAGATTTAGAAAACAAGGTTCTTCGGGCGGTTGGGCTTCCTCATGAACGCTTTCATGAAGATGCGCTCCGCATCATGCGAGGCTTTCGTTTTCAAGCCAGTCTTGGCTTTGAATTAGAAGACGCAACCTTTGATGCTATGAAGGAGTGTGCTCCTTTGCTAGAGAAGATCTCTGTTGAGCGCACTTTCATCGAGTTTGATAAGCTCTTACTTTCTCCATACTGGAGACAAGGCTTGGAGGCCATGCTTGCAAGCGAAGCCTTTCACTATCTACCAGAAATGAAGGATCGCAAAGAAGCACTTGAGCGTTTGTTTGACATAGAGCTTGAATTTACCTTTTCAACTTCTGAGCAAGCTTGGGCTGCTCTGGTTTTAGCACTAGACATTCAAGACATTCCAAAATTCTTTAAAAAATGGAAGACCTCAAGAGACTTTGCCAAGACGGTGGAGCAGATCGTGGAGATTCTTAAGCTTAGAGAAAAAGGAAGTCTAGACAAGCGTGCATGTTACAAGTATGAAAAGCGCTTGTTGCTACTAGCGGAAGAATTACGTGAAGCTTCTGAATTAAGCGTCGATTACCTAGCGATTGAGCAGGTCTATGATAGCTTGACCATTCATGATAAGCATGAAGTGGTGGTCAATGGCGGTATGCTGATCAAAGACTACGGCTTTCAACCAGGTCCAGCTTTAGGAGAGATTTTGACAAAAATTGAATATGCCATTGTCGATGGGGAACTGGCCAATGAGAAAGAGGCCATCATCGCCTATATCCAGCAAGCAAAAGAGGAGGAAAAATGAGCGATTTTATTGTCGATAAATTAACCAAATCTGTCGGAGATAAGACCGTCTTTCGTGAGATTTCCTTTATCATTCACGACTTGGATCGGATCGGATTGATCGGGGTCAATGGGACTGGAAAAACCACGCTGTTAGATGTCTTGTCAGGTCGCTCTGGCTTTGATGGAGATGTGAGTCCTTTTTCTGCCAAGAGTGATTATACGATTGGCTACTTAACGCAGGAACCAGACTTTGATGATCAAAAGACGGTTCTGGATACGGTGCTATCTAGTGATTTGCGAGAAATGCAACTGATTCGAGATTATGAATACTTGATGGCGGATTACCGAGAAGAGAACCAAGCACGTCTTGAGAAGGTCATGGCGGAGATGGATTCGCTCAATGCTTGGGAAATTGAGAGTCAGGTCAAGACGGTCCTTTCCAAACTTGGGCTTGAAGATTTGAACGCCAAAGTTGGGGATCTATCTGGGGGCTTGCGTCGTCGGGTGCAATTGGCACAGGTTTTGCTGTCTCATCACGACCTGCTCTTACTAGATGAGCCAACCAACCACCTAGACATTGATACCATCGAATGGTTGACCAATTTCTTGAAGAACTCTAAGAAAACTGTGCTCTTCATTACCCACGATCGCTATTTCTTGGATAATATCTCGACAAGGATCTTTGAGTTGGATCGAGCTAGCTTGATCGAGTATCAGGGCAACTACCAGGATTATGTCCGCTTAAAGGCTGAGCAGGATGAGCGTGATGCGGCCCTTCTTCATAAGAAGCAGCAACTCTATAAGCAGGAGTTGACCTGGATGCGGCGTCAACCTCAGGCGCGTGCGACCAAGCAACAAGCACGGATCAATCGATTCCATGATCTCAAGCAAGACTTGTCTGGTCAAAGCAACCAGACGGATTTGGAGATGAACTTTGAGACTAGCCGGATCGGAAAGAAAGTCATCGAGTTTAAAGATGTGAGTTTTGCTTTTGAAAACAAGCCAATTTTACAGGACTTTAACCTCTTGGTGCAAAATAAGGACCGCATTGGGATCGTTGGGGATAATGGTGTCGGCAAGTCCACCTTACTCAATTTGATCGCTGAGCGACTACAGCCACAGTCTGGGCAAGTCATTATCGGAGAAACCGTGCGGGTGGCTTATTTCTCACAACAGATTGATGGTTTGGATGAGAGCAAACGCGTGATTAATTTCCTCCAGGAAGTTGCTGAAGAAGTGAAGACGACCGTTGGGACGACTTCGATTGCTGATCTCTTGGAGCAATTTCTCTTCCCACGTTCCATGCACGGAACCTTGATCGAAAAACTCTCCGGTGGTGAGAAGAAGCGCCTCTTTCTTTTAAAACTCTTGATTGAAAAACCCAATGTGCTTCTTCTCGATGAGCCAACCAATGACTTGGATATCGCTACCTTGACGGTTTTGGAAAACTTTCTTCAAAACTTTGGAGGGCCAGTCATTACCGTTAGCCATGATCGCTATTTCCTAGACAAGGTCGCAAGCAAGATCCTGGCTTTTGAAAATGGGGGCATTCGTGAGTTCTTTGGCAATTATACGGATTACCTGGATGAAAAAGCCTTTGAAGCAGCCCAGGTAACGGCTAGTCACAAGGTTGAAAAAGAGAAACCTGTTAAGCCAAAAGAAGAGAAGAAACGCATGAGCTACAAGGAGAAGCAGGAGTGGGCAAGCATTGAAGCAGATATCGAAGCCATTGAAAATCGGATTGCAGAGATTGAAGTGGAGATGAATGAAAACGGCTCTGACTTTGGCAAATTGTCAGCTCTTCAAAAGGAATTGGATCAGGAAAATGAGCGACTACTTGAGAAGTACGATCGCTATGAATATCTGAGCGAATTAGATGAATAAGGAGGCCCTATGAATCAATTGAACCGGATATCCCTTGGGATTTCAGCCACTATTTTTACCATTATCGGTATCGTCTTGTTTATCAATCCAATTGAGCACATTGGCTCGTTTAGCTGGTTGATATCTTGTGGCTTCTTTTTAATCTCCCTTTCGCGTTTTTCACGCTATTACCGATTGCGTCAGGCTGGTATAATTCAGCAGCAACAGCTCTTTCACAGTATGGTCGCCTTGGTTTTTGCGGTCTACTTACTGCTTTATGGCTACAAGACCTTGCCGATTGTCTTTCCAGTCACTTTAGGAATTTGGCTGATCTACCGTTCGATTTTGAACTTCCGGAAAGCCAATTTCTACTCGAGGAAGGTTGAGGAACTGTCTAAGCGTTATATTTTCTTTGCCTTGCTACAGCTCTTCGTCGGCTTATTCTTAATCGTTAGTCCGCTTTCGATTAGCGTCTTTCTATTAAATATTATTGGTTTGATTTTCCTCATTTTAGGATTTCAATCCTTTAGTCTCTTGTTAAAAAGTTAAGAAAAGTTACGTGCAAACCTTTGCGTTTGATAAAAAGTCTGATATAATAGATCTGTAAGTGTTTACAAGTTTGAAAGGAGTTACAGATGTCTAAAAAAATTATTGGGATTGACCTTGGGGGAACTTCAATTAAGTTTGCTATCCTCACTTTGGATGGGGAAGTTCAAGAAAAATGGTCTATTAAAACAAATATCTTGGATGAAGGTAGCCATATCGTAGATGATATGATCGAATCCATCGCGCATCGTTTGAAAATGCTTGAGCTGGATGCTTCTGAGTTCCAAGGAATTGGAATGGGATCACCTGGTGTCGTTGACCGTGAAAAAGGTACAGTTATCGGTGCCTACAACTTGAACTGGAAGACCCTTCAACCAGTCAAAGAAAAGATCGAAACTGCCCTTCATATTCCATTCTTTATCGATAATGATGCCAACGTTGCTGCTTTGGGTGAACGTTGGAAAGGGGCTGGTGAAAACCAACCAGACGTTGTCTTCATGACACTTGGAACAGGTGTCGGCGGTGGGATCGTCGCTGAAGGTCGTCTCCTGCACGGTGTACGTGGAGCTGCTGGTGAGCTTGGTCACATTACTGTTGACTTTGATGATCCAATCCAATGTACCTGTGGTAAGAAAGGTTGTCTTGAAACGGTTGCCTCAGCAACTGGGATCGTTAACTTGACTCGTCGTTACGCCGATGAGTACGAAGGAGACGCTCAATTGAAAGTCTTGATCGACAACGGAGAAGAAGTAACAGCTAAAACGGTCTTTGACCTAGCAAAAGAAGGCGATGCTCTTGCTTTGATCGTCTACAAGAACTTCTCACGTTACCTTGGACTTGCTGCAGCCAATATTGGTTCAACCTTGAACCCGTCTAAGATCGTTATCGGTGGTGGGGTATCCGCTGCTGGAGACTTCCTCTTGGATGGTGTGCGCAAGGTCTTTGAAGAAAACTCATTCCCACAAGTGCGTGAATCAACACAATTGGCGCTTGCTACATTGGGAAATGATGCGGGTGTCATCGGTGCCGCATCTCTAGTATTACAATAAGATTAAAAGGAGATTTGCCTCTCCTTTTTTCTTTATCCTGTGATATAATGAAAGCAATAGTAGATTAAAGGAGGAGATATGACAAAAGCAGATACCATTTTTAAAGAGTATATTCGGAAAATCATGGAAGAAGGTGTTTGGTCTGAACAGGCCCGACCTAAATACAAGGATGGTAGAACGGCCAACTCCAAATACATCACGGGTGCCTTTATGGAGTTTGATCTTGCAAAAGGCGAGTTTCCCATTACGACCCTTCGTCCCATCGCGATTAAATCCGCCATCAAAGAGATGCTCTGGATCTACCAGGATCAGTCGAATAGCTTGGACCTTTTAGAAGACAAGTACAATGTCCACTACTGGAATGACTGGGAAGTGGGAGATAGCCGGACAATCGGTCAGCGCTATGGAGCTGTCGTCAAAAAGCATGACATTACGAATAAAATCCTCAACCAATTAGAAGCCAATCCTTGGAATCGCCGCAATATCATCTCGCTCTGGGATTATGATGCTTTTGAGGAGACAGAAGGACTTTTGCCATGTGCTTTTCAGACCATGTTTGATGTGCGTCGGGTTGATGGAGAGATCTATCTAGATGCGACCCTGACCCAGCGTTCAAATGATATGTTGGTAGCCCACCATATCAATGCCATGCAATATGTAGCTCTTCAGATGATGATTGCCAAACATTTTGGCTGGAAGGTTGGGAAGTTCTTTTACTTCATTAATAACCTTCATATCTATGACAACCAATTTAAACAAGCAGAAGAATTGCTCCGTCGGGAGCCTTCAGATTGTCGGCCACACTTGGTTTTGAATGTACCAGATGGAACCAATTTCTTTGACATCAAACCAGAAGATTTTGAACTGGTCGATTACGATCCAGTGAAGCCACAATTAAAGTTCGATCTTGCCATTTAGTGATCAATCAA
The DNA here is from genome assembly GCF_020554365.1 of Streptococcus sp. 210928-DFI.4.42. NCBI lineage: Bacteria > Bacillati > Bacillota > Bacilli > Lactobacillales > Streptococcaceae > Streptococcus > Streptococcus sp. 210928-DFI.4.42. The sequence goes on along the minus strand of NZ_JAJCHF010000005.1, from coordinate 108,593 downwards.
GTTTTTTTGATGCCCTGATCTATTGGTAAAATCCTTTCAGAATTAAAACAATTTTAGCTAAAAATTTTTACTCATTTTTGAGTCAAAATGTTTTGAAAATCGTTCGGGTTTTGTTAAAATAGATAAGGTTTGGAAAAACTAAACAGTTTTAAAAAGAATGTTAATTTATAGATAAAAATGGAGGTCCATTAGATGGGGAAAGACTTATTTAATGATCGTATTAGCAGATTCTCAATTCGTAAACTGAATGTGGGTGTTTGCTCAGTACTTTTGGGAACACTTGTTATGGTTGGTACAGCCGCAAGTGCAGCCGCAGAAGAAAATACAGATACGACAAGTGAAAGTGTAGCAGCAGTTGCAACAGCGTCAGAAGCGCCAGCAACTTCAGCAGCTACTTCAACAGCATCAACTGCTGAAACAACTAGTACAGCAGCCACAACGTATGAAGCAAAGCCGGCTGTTACTGCAGCATCAACTTCAACAGCACCTGCTTCAACTAGTGAAGCAAGTAGCACGAGCACAGCAACATCTGCTGCCTCAACTGCACCGGAAACATCAACCGCTGCAACACCAAAATTAGAAGCAGCTACGTCAGCAAACAAGGCAGTAGAAGCAGCTGCAACAAGTGCAGATAAAAAAGAAACACCAACTCTTTCAGCTGGTCAAGGTGTACCAACAAACAATACACTAGCCACTGAAGAGACAGCACAAACTTCTGGTAAACGTCGTAGTCGTCGTTCAATTGGGGATCCAAACGATCCAAACCTCATCGGAGATGATGTCCAAGATGCCACTTCAACTCCGAAAGAAGCAAAACCAGGTTTCACAACAAATATCAAGGCTACAGACTTGGCCAGCCAAATCTCTTGGTTGGACTTTGGCGATACAGCTAGCTGGACAGGAACGACGACTACATCAAGCGGAAATCTGGCCCTTCAAGTGGGCTCAACCTACACCAAGGAAATCATGCCTGGCTATGTGGTTACTATCAAAGTTAAATCCTTAAAACCCTTCCAAGCGACAGAAATCTACAAAAAGCGCTTAGAAGAACGTGGAGCGACTGAAGCTGAAAAGGCTACCTATGACCCAAATGCTAAGAACGGATATATAGGAACAACTACTAGTGCTGCAACTAACAAAGCATTTAATAATGGTGAAGAAGCTAAAATTATTGCCGAAGCTCAAAACCGTTGGACAGAAATAAAAGGTGAAGGCATCGATACTGGCACTAAAAAAACAACCATCAGTTCCGAGTTTGATGGTGGCAATATTGGGGTTCAGTTTGAAATTTCTGCTACCTTCCGTGGCAAAGCCGTCAAACCTGCTGTAGTCATGGCAGATGGTGAGTCCGCTAATCCTGGTGAATCGGTTATTTTCACCACAAACGGAGAAGGTTGGCAACAAATTGGGGAGTGGTATAAATATGGAAGTAGATCTACTAAAACCTTTATTCCACAAGATACAGACAATTTATTTGGCCCAAATCCTACCTTTAATATAGAAGGTACGAATTACTATTCGACGAACCTTAACCTACTTAAACGTGCAAATGAAGTGGGGCCAGATAAAAAAGCGGTTGCTTGGAAGTACTTTGGAAGTGCTGATTTAACAACTGGAGGCCTCGGAACAGGGGTCTTCGGGCCAAATATTTCTGCAGGTCCTTCTGCCGTTCCCCTTGTTATGACAAAAGGAGCTTCTGAAGTTGGTCTTTACATTGCTTCAAGTGGTAAACAATCAGCCATGCTTGGATTCTTCCCGCTCGATGAAGGGGATGCACCAGAGTCTTATGGGAAGGCGATTCATTCGATTGCAACTGTAGATGGTGTAACAGGTAAGAAAGTAAACCAACCTTATCTAGGTCACTTAAGCCCTGATATGGATGAAAACAATACGCTTGATTGGACGGGTGATGACAAGGCGACCACTGCGGATGAAGGCATCGACCAATTACTTCCAAATGATCTCAAAGGGAAAACCAATGAGCTGATCAAGATGGACCGGACACGTCCAGGTAATTACACCATTTCAGTGGAAGCTCATACGGATGGAGCAGCAAAAGCTAACATCTATGGTTGGGTAGATTTCAACCAAAACGGAACCTTCGATGAAGATGAACGGTCTGATTTAACAACCATTACCCAAGATGGAACGGCTACGTTAAGATTTACAAAGAGTAAAACCTATATTGATCCTAGTGTCAATGAATTAGGTGTTCGTGTCCGGATTGCTAAGGATGCTGATCAAATTGAAAGCCCAACGGGGATGGCTTTCTCTGGTGAGGTTGAAGACTTTAAGACTCAAATCACTCACCCACCAAAAGGGGAATTTAAAGAAACAACTGGCCCTCAAGGTGCAAAACAAACAGCAACCGTAGCCTTTACTGCTCGAGGTTTGCAAGGCTATAGCCTAACTGAGTCAGCAAAAATTGATGAAACAGTAGCTCCACAAATGATAGATAACCGTACGGGGCAAGTCGTAACACCTGGTGCAGATGGCTACTATGCTGTAGCTGGTCAAGGGAAGTACAAGATCACTTCAAACGGAACTTCTGTGGATGTTGAGTTCATTCCCGAAGATCACTTCCTTGGAACAGCTGACGGTATCTCTATCCGTCGTACAGACAGCAATGGCTACGATACGGGTTGGTCAACAAAATTCCCAGCCGATGAAGCCAATGTCGATACTGCCATCAATACCATGGACGGTCTATACATCCCAACAGTTACACCAACGGAAATTGAAGGGGTAGATAAGACTTCATCAGATGTCCAAGGTGCGACTCAAACTGGTACACCTACCTTTAACACAACTACAACGAATGCTAATGGCGAAAAGATCTCTGTCACTCCAAGCTTGGAATACCCTGCTAAATTGGTGGACCCAGCGACTGGTCAAGTAACCAATGCAACCTCTGTAACAGTAGCGGGCGAAGGAACTTACAGCATTGATGATGCTACTGGTAAAGTAACCTTTGTTCCAGAACCAGGATTCACAGGTACAGCTCAAGGTGTTACCGTATCTGTAACAGCTCCTGTCGGAAAAGATAAAGACGGTACCGTCCGTGATGAATACCTTAAGACAGCAAGCGCTAAATACACACCAACGGTTACTCCAATCACAGTGACTCCTACAGACAAGGTTTCTGAGAATGTTCAAAATGTTCCTCAAACACAAACACCAACCTTTGATTTGAGTAATGATAAGACTGCTGAAATCACTAGCAAGAAACTGGTAGATCCAGCAACTGGTCAACCAACTGATGAAACAACAGTGACAGTAGCAGGTGAAGGTAGCTATACAATCGATCCTACTACAGGAGCGGTGACCTTCACACCTGAAAAAGACTTTGTTGGTACTGCAAAAGGAGTAACTGTTCAGGCAACTGCTACTATTACAAATGCTAATGGTAAGACTGCAACCATTACTTCAGATGCGACCTACACACCAACTGTTGTGCCAGCAGTTCCAACTGCAAACCCTGCAACTTCAAAAGATATCCAAGGTGCGACTCAAACCGGTACACCAACCTTTGCAGGAACTACTGTTCAAGTAAATGGTGAAGATAAAGCTATTACCATAAAAGACAATAGCTACACATTGCTAGATAAAGATGGTAACGAAGTTTCAACGACACCAGCTTATGCGGCAGACGGTACAACCGTGATCGGTAACTTCACAATCGACCCAGCAACGGGTCAAGTAACTTTCACACCGACTGATAAATCATACACTGGTGCAGTCACACCAGCCAAGGTTCAAGCTGAAAGCTCAAACGGTATCAAGGTGGATACAACTTACACACCAGAAATCGTTCCAGTAACCCCAACAGCAACATCAGCTGAAACAAAAGATGTTCAAGGTGCCACTCAAACGGGTAAACCTGAATTCAAAGGTGGAACCGTAACGGTTGATGGCGTTGAGAAGACTGTTGAAATCAATGAAGATGTTCCAGCAACATTTGACGATGGTTCAACAACTAAGAAAGTTGAAGGTGTTGGTACCTACACAGTAGCAGCAGACGGTACTGTTACATTTGTACCAGAAAAATCATTCGTCGGAACTGCACCAGCTGTAACAGTGGTTCGTGAAGATAAGAACGGAACCAAAGCTTCTGCAACTTATACACCAACTGTGACTCCAGTTACTCCAACTGCAAAACCAGTTGAAACGACAGATATCCAAGGTGCGACACAAACAGGTAAACCTGTATTTACTGAAGGCGATAGCCGTGTGCCAATGAACGATGATGTTCCAGCAACATTTGATGATGGCTCAACGACTAAGACAGTTGAAGGTGTTGGTACTTACACAGTAGCAGCAGACGGAACTGTAACCTTTGTCCCTGAAAAATCATTCACAGGTAAAGCACCAGCCGTAACGGTTGTTCGTGAAGATAAGAACGGAACCAAAGCTTCTGCAACTTATACACCAACTGTGACACCAGTCACACCGACAGCTACACCAGTTGAAACAACAGGTAAACAAGGTCAAACCCAAACAGGTAAGCCTGAATTTACTGAAGGCGACAGTCGTGTACCAATGAACGATGACGTTCCAGCAACATTTGACGATGGCTCAACGACTAAGACAGTAGAAGGCGTTGGTACTTACACAGTAGCAGCAGACGGAACTGTAACCTTTGTCCCTGAAAAATCATTCACAGGTAAAGCACCAGTCGTAACAGTTGTTCGTGAAGATAAGAACGGAACCAAAGCTTCTGCAACTTACACACCAACCGTAACTCCAGTAACTCCAACTGCAACACCAGCTGAATCTACTGGACCTCAAGGTCTTGTTCAAACTGGCACTGTAACCTTCACTGAAGGTGATGAAGTAGCTCCAATTAACAAGGATTCGATTACTCTTCTTGATGAAAATGGTCAACCAGCAGCATCAGTAGAAGCGAAATCACCAGCAGGTGATGTGATCGGTACATACACAGTTGATAAAGACACAGGTGTAGTTACTTTCACACCAACAGATAAATCTTACTCAGGTGATGTGGTTCCAGTTAAGGTTCAGGCAGCTGATGCAAATGGAACTACAGTTGAAACAACTTATACACCGAAGATTACTCCGGTTGTTCCAACTTCTGAAGATGCTACATCGACAGATATTCAAGGTCAAACACAATCTGGTAAACCAACCTTCACCGAAGGAAATCCAAATGTTCCAATCGATGAAGATACACCAGCTACCTTCGAAGATGGCTCAACTACGAAGACTGTCGATGGTGAAGGAACTTACACAGTTGCTCCAGATGGAACAGTAACCTTCGTTCCTGAAAAATCATTCACTGGAACAGCTACAGGCGTAACAGTGAAACGCGTGGATAAGAACGGTACTGAAATCACAGCGAAGTACACACCAACTGTGACACCAGTAACTCCAACTTCAACACCAGTTGAAACTACAGATATCCAAGGTGCTACACAAACTGGTAAACCTGTATTTACTGAAGGCGATAGTCGTGTGCCAATGAACGATGATGTTCCAGCAACATTTGACGATGGCTCAACGACTAAGACTGTAGACGGTGTTGGTACTTACACAGTAGCAGCAGATGGTACTGTTACATTTGTACCAGAAAAATCATTCATCGGAACTGCACCAGCTGTAACAGTGGTTCGTGAAGATAAGAACGGAACAAAAGCTTCTGCAACTTATACACCAACCGTAACACCAGTTACACCAACTGCAGAAGATACAACATCTACTGACAAACAAGGTCAAAAGCAAACAGGTACACCAACCTTCACACCAGGTAATCCAAATGTTCCAATGGATGATGATACACCTGCAACATTTGAAGATGGCTCAACTACGAAGACCGTTCCTGGTGAAGGAACTTACACAGTTGCTCCAGACGGAACCGTAACATTTGTTCCAGAAAAATCATTCACTGGAGAAGGTACAGGCGTAACGGTTAAACGTGTCGATAAGAACGGTACTCCAGTTACTGCTAAGTACACACCAACTGTGACACCAGTAACTCCAACAGCGACTCCAGCTACATCAGAAGCACCTCAAGGTGTGGTTCAAACTGGAACAGTAACCTTCACTGAAGGTGACCCAGTTGCACCAATTGACAAAGATACCATTACTCTTCTTGATGAAAATGGTCAACCAGCAGAATCTGTAGTTGCTAAATCACCAGAAGGTAAAGAAATTGGTACTTTCACAGTTGATAAAGAAACAGGCCTTGTAACCTTCACACCAACTGATAAATCTTACTCAGGTGATGTGGTTCCAGTTAAGGTTCAAGGTAAAGATACAAACGGAACAGTTGCTGAAACAACTTACACACCGAAGATCACTCCAGTTGTCCCAACTGCTGAACCTGCAACATCTACAGATATCCAAGGTAAAACACAAACAGGTACACCAAGCTTCACACCTGGTAACCCTGCAATCCCAATGGATGATGATGTACCAGCTACCTTTGAAGATGGTTCAACAACAAAAGTTATTCCAGGAGAAGGAACTTACACAGTTGCTCCGGACGGAACCGTAACCTTCGTACCAGAAAAATCATTCACAGGAACAGGTACAGGCGTAACAGTGAAACGTGTTGATAAGAACGGTACTCCAGTTACTGCAACCTACACACCAACAGTTACACCAGTAACTCCAACAGCTAAGCCAACAACATCTACTGATATCCAAGGTGCAACACAAACTGGTAAACCTGAATTCACTGAAGGTGACAGCCGTGTACCAATGAAAGATGATGTTCCAGCAACATTTGACGATGGTTCAACTACGAAGACAGTTGAAGGTGTTGGTACTTATACTGTAGCCCCAGACGGAACAGTTACATTTGTACCAGAGAAATCATTTGTCGGAACTGCACCAGCAGTGACAGTGGTTCGTGAAGATAAGAACGGAACCAAAGCTTCCGCAACTTACACACCAACCGTAACACCAGTTACACCAACAGCTGATCCTGCAACATCTACAGATATCCAAGGTCAAACACAATCTGGTAAACCAAGCTTCACGCCTGGTAACCCAAGTGTGCCAATGGATGATGATGTACCAGCAACCTTTGAAGATGGTTCAACAACTAAAGTTATTCCAGGAGAAGGAACTTACACCGTTTCTCCAGACGGAACAGTAACCTTCGTTCCAGAGAAATCATTCACAGGAACAGGTACAGGCGTAACCGTGAAACGTGTTGATAAGAACGGTACACCAATTACCGCTACTTACACACCAACTGTAACACCAGTTACACCAACTGCAGAATCAGTTACTTCAATTGGTAAGAAGGGTCAAACCCAAACAGGCAAACCAACCTTCACAGAAGGTGATAGCCGTGTACCAATGAATGACAAAGTTCCAGCAACATTTGAAGATGGTTCAACTACGAAGACAATTCCAGGTGTTGGTACTTACACAGTGGCAGCAGACGGAACCGTAACCTTCACTCCAGAACCTGAATTTACTGGAACTGCACCAGCTGTAACAGTGGTTCGCGAAGATGTGAATGGAACAAAAGCTTCTGCAACTTACACACCAACTGTCCTTCCAATCACTAAGTTTGTTGATAAAGAAGGTAAGGAAATCCCAGGATATCCTACAGTTGATGGAGAAGAACCAAAAGCTGAAATTCCAGGTTACCGCTTTGTGGAGACCAAGAAATTGCCTAATGGGGATACTGAACACGTCTATGAAAAAGTTACGACATCATATGTAGACGAAAATGGGGACCCAATCCCAGGTAACCCAACAGAAGATGGGGAACAACCGAAGAAGGATATCCCAGGTTATGACTTCGTGAAGACTGTTGTAGATAAAGATGGAAACACTCAACATATCTACAAGAAGACTGTGACACCAACTCCAATGCCGGATCCAACTCCGACACCAGAGCCACAGCCACAGCCACAGCCTACTCCACAACCGCAACCAATACCAGAACCACAACCTACTCCACAACCAAAACCAGAAGAACCAACGATTCCTGTCGTTCCAGAAACGAAAGAAGAAGTGAAGTATATTGATCCACAAAATCCTACTGCACAACTTCCAAACACAGGAACAAAAGAATCTTCTACTGCTGGTCTTGCAATGTTTAGTGCTTTAGCAGGTCTCTCATTATTCGGATTTGCAAAACGCAAAAAAGAAGACTAAGCTAACTTGTGGCTAAGAAAAACCGCGAAAATCTCGCGGTTTTTTCTGTTTGTATTTAAAAAAATATCCTACAAACTAGATAGTTGAAATCAGTCTTTTATAAGAAAATTTGATAAAATAGAAGTATCAGTGTAAAGGATGAGAGAATGAAAAAGATAATTGGTATCTGGGCTCAGACTGAAAATGGCATTATTGGAAAGGACCAAGTCATGCCTTGGCATCTGCCAGCGGAGCTTCAGCATTTCAAAGAAACAACCATGGGGCAGGTGATTCTCATGGGAAGAGTAACCTTTGATGGAATGAATAAAAGGGTTCTACCAGGTCGGACTAGCATTATCTTAACGCAAGACCAAGCCTACGATCCTGAAAATGATGCTGTACTCGTCATGCACAGCAAGGAAGAAGTCTTGGACTGGTATCAGAACCAAGAGAAGAATCTTTACATTATTGGAGGTAGTCAGATTTTAAAGCTCTTCTCTGACCAGTTAGAAGAATTGATCCAGACCATGATTCATGCAACGATTGATGGAGATACATTGGCACCAAAATTTGAAGAGAACCGCTATGAAAGAGTCCGTCAAGTCCATCATCCGAAAGATGAGAAGAACCCATATGATTTTACGGTCAACTATTATAAGAGAAAGGATTTAGACTAATGGAGCGAAGTGTCTTTGGTTTTTTTACAGCTGTCCTATGTGTCATCTGTTTGATTTGCGCCTTACAAACCTTTCGTAAAAAACGGTTTGGCCTCGCTATTTTATTCTTACTAAATGCTTTTACCAATCTTGTGAATTCTATTCACGCTTTTTACATGACCTTATTTTAAACTAAATAGAAACAGAAAATGACAGAAAGAGGAAATACATGCCAACGAATCAAAATAATGATATGATGGTTTATTGTTCATTTTGCGGAAAGAGTCAAGATGAAGTCCAAAAAATCATTGCAGGAAACAACGCGTTTATCTGTAATGAATGTGTCGAGTTAGCCCAAGAAATTATTCGTGAGGAGCTAGCAGAAGAAGTTCTTGCAGACCTTAGCGAAGTTCCAAAACCAATCGAATTGCTCAATATTTTGAACCACTATGTGATCGGTCAAGATCGTGCCAAACGTGCTCTTGCTGTAGCAGTATACAACCACTACAAACGCATCAACTTCCACGATACGCGCGAAGACGAGACAGATGTTGAATTGCAAAAATCAAACATCCTCATGATTGGTCCTACTGGTTCAGGTAAGACTTTCTTAGCCCAAACCTTAGCACGTAGCTTGAATGTCCCATTTGCCATTGCAGATGCAACAGCCTTGACAGAAGCTGGTTATGTGGGTGAAGACGTTGAAAATATTCTTTTGAAACTTCTTCAAGCGGCTGATTTCAACATCGAACGTGCTGAACGAGGAATTATCTATGTCGATGAAATCGATAAGATCGCTAAGAAGAGTGAAAATGTTTCTATCACACGTGACGTTTCTGGTGAAGGGGTACAACAAGCCCTCTTGAAGATTATCGAAGGAACTGTCGCTAGTGTCCCACCACAAGGTGGACGCAAACACCCACAACAAGAGATGATCCAAGTGGATACCAAGAATATTCTCTTCATCGTGGGTGGGGCTTTTGACGGGATCGAAGAAATTGTCAAACAACGTCTCGGTGAAAAAGTCATCGGTTTCGGTAAGAACAATAAAGCTATTGATGAATCAAGCTCTTACATGCAAGAAATCGTGGCAGAAGATATTCAAAAATTCGGGATTATCCCAGAATTGATCGGACGTCTTCCAGTCTTTGCTGCTCTTGAGCAATTGACAGTTGACGACCTTGTCCGTATCTTGAAAGAGCCACGCAATGCCTTGGTAAAACAATATCAAACCTTGCTCTCTTATGATAATGTTGAATTGGAATTCGATGATGAAGCCCTTCAAGAGATTGCCAATAAAGCCATCGAAAGAAAAACAGGAGCTCGTGGACTTCGTTCGATTATCGAAGAAACGATGATGGATGTCATGTTTGAAATTCCAAGTCAAGAAAATGTCAAACTTGTTCGAATTACAAAAGAAGCTGTAGATGGAACTGAAAAACCAATTCTCGAAACAGCCTAGAAAGATAAAATATGGAAATTAACACACATAATGCGGATATCCTCTTAAGCGCTGCAAATAAGAGTCATTATCCTCAAGATGAGATTCCAGAAGTTGCACTTGCCGGTCGATCCAATGTCGGCAAGTCTTCTTTTATTAATACTCTCTTAAATCGAAAAAACCTGGCCAGAACATCTGGAAAACCAGGAAAAACTCAATTGCTCAATTTCTTCAATATTGATGATAAACTTCGGTTGGTAGACGTACCTGGTTATGGCTATGCCCGTGTCTCTAAAAAAGAGCGAGAGAAGTGGGGGCGGATGATCGAAGAATACCTCACTAGTCGTGAGAACTTAAAAGCAGTCGTTAGCCTGGTTGATTTTCGTCACGAACCTTCTGCAGATGATGTCCAAATGTATGAGTTCTTAAAATATTATGAAATTCCTGTAATCTTAGTTGCTACCAAGGCAGATAAGATTCCGCGTGGAAAATGGAATAAACATGAATCGATCATCAAGAAAAAACTAGATTTTGATCCAGCTGACACCTTTATTGTCTTTTCTTCTGTAACCAGGGAAGGACTAGAGAAGTCATGGGATGCTATTTTAGAAAATGCGTTTTACGAAATAAATTGAAATGACATGAAAATGTCATTTTTGTTTTGGATTTATCTCGCAATTGTAATACAAGTGTAATATAAGTTGCTTTGTTTTCTTCTATCTATATGGTATAATTTCTATAAAGATAAAAGATGATAAAAATTTAATTGGAGATAAATTGTATTATGAAAAAGAAAATACGGAATAAAACGAAATTATTTGGTTTGTTCGTTTCTGTATTAGCAGTGGGGACATTTGCTGCTGCTATGAGCGAGCACGTCACATCAGTTGGTGCTAATGATGGAACTTACCAAGCTTATTCAGACCCTACTGAAGCTTTCATCTCACAAATTGGTGAGTCAGCTCGTCAGCTCGGTCAAGAGAATGACCTTTATGCTTCCGTTATGATCGCACAAGCCATCCTTGAAAGTGGATCAGGTCAGTCTGGCTTGTCTTCTTATCCGCATTACAACCTTTTCGGGATTAAAGGAAGTTATGCTGGCCAATCTGCAGTGATGCAAACTTGGGAAGATGACGGGGCTGGAAATGCCTATACCATTAATGATGCTTTCCGTTCATACCCATCTTACTATGAATCATTGCAAGACTATGTAGTAGTTTTGAAACAGGGACATTTTGCAGGTGCTTGGAAGAGTAACACATCAAGTTATCAAGACGCAACAGCAGCTTTGACAGGTGTTTATGCAACAGATACTAGCTACTACGCAAAGCTCAATAATATCATTGAAACCTATAATTTGACTCAATATGATTCACCAAATGTTCAGGGTGGCATCACTGGTTCGGTATACAATCCATATCGTCAACAGTTCACTTCACAAGAAATCTTGAATTTGGATATCGCTTGGGCAAACCGTTTAAACTATTAAAAAAGAAAAGCAGGCAAATGCCTGTTTTTTATTATTTCCCGGAATATGATTTAAAACGTATATATTTTGAATTTAAGAATTCTTCCTGAAAACCTTTTCAAACTGTTTTGTCTATGATATAATGATTTTATTCACAAACATTATATAAGGAGAATAGTATGTCTGAATCTAATTTTATTCAAAAAGTTGGAGCGGCGTGTAATAAGAAGGAAGATCTCTATCAGAAATCTAAAACGCGTTATGCAGTTCGCTCTATTTTTGCTGGAGGATTTCTTACTTTAAGTACGGCGGTCGGAGCAGTTGCAGCTGACTTATTAAATACCTTTGTACCTGGAACGGGTCGTTTCCTATTTCCATTCATCTTTGCCTGGGGGTTGGTTTACCTCTTATTCTTAAATGCGGAATTAACCACCTCAAATATGATGTATTTGACGGCGGGAACCTATCTAAAGAAAATTCATTGGAAGAAAGCTTTGGAGATTCTACTTTATTGTACCTTCTTTAATTTAATTGGTGCTTTAATTGTAGCTTTTCTTTTCAATCAAACAACTGCCTTTGCACATATCGATCCAAAAGGATTCCTAGCCACGGTGGCAGAAAATAAACTCCAACGGAGCAATCAAGTGGTTTTCTTTGAAGGGGTTATTGCCAATATCTTTGTAAATATTGCTATTCTTTCTTATCTATATTTCAAGGATGAAACAGCGAAGGTGCTCTTAGCCCTATCTGCTATTTATATGTTTGTCTTTATGACCAATGAACACTTGGCGGCTAATTTTGCTTCTTTCTCATTATTAAGCTTTAATTCAGTATCTAGCCAATTGCCACATTTTGAATTTTTAAATATTTTACGTCACTATGGTGTGACCTTCTTTGCCAACTGGGTAGGAGGAGGAGTCCTAATGGGACTAGCCTATGCTTGGTTGAATAATATCAAGAGTCTTTACAACGACTAAAAAATATAAAAAAGTTTGCAAAAGTACTTGCATTCTTTTTTTATATGTGATAAACTAGTCTACGGTTTGAAAAAACTGCCTAAGACAGTAGGGGAGCTCGACTCATAAAAATCCTACCGAGGACAAAACGTATCAATTAAAAGAAGCGTATTGTACTTTCGTGTCTAGGTTTGGGCGCGTTTTTCTTTTGGAAAAATTCCCCAAGCAAAATAATTACGGAGGTGAACACACTAATGAGTGAAGCAATTATTGCTAAAAAAGCGGAACTTGTTGACGTAGTAGCTGAAAAAATGAAAGCTGCTGCATCAATCGTCGTTGTAGATTCTCGCGGTTTGACAGTTGAGCAAGATACAGTTCTCCGTCGCAACCTTCGCGGAAGCGAAGTTGAGTTTAAAGTTATCAAAAACTCAATCTTGCGTCGTGCAGCTGAAAAAGCTGGTCTTGAAGATCTTGCATCTGTATTCGTTGGACCTTCTGCAGTAGCATTTTCTAACGAAGATGTTATCGCACCTGCGAAAATCTTGAACGATTTTGCAAAAGACGCTGAAGCACTTGAAATCAAAGGTGGTGCAATCGAAGGCGCTGTCGCATCTAAAGAAGAGATTCTTGCACTTGCAACTCTTCCAAACCGCGAAGGACTTCTTTCTATGCTCCTTTCTGTACTTCAAGCGCCAGTGCGCAACGTTGCTCTTGCAGTCAAAGCGGTTGCAGACAACAAAGAAGACGCAGCTTAATCTTAAGCTACGCAGCGTAGCCTAGCTACAAAAAATAAAACATAAAATTAAAACTTATTTGGAGGAAATAACAATGGCATTGAACATTGAAAACATTATTGCTGAAATTAAAGAAGCTTCAATCCTTGAATTGAACGACCTTGTAAAAGCTATCGAAGAAGAATTTGGTGTAACTGCAGCTGCTCCTGTAGCTGTTGCTGCAGCTGGTGCTGCTGACGCTGGTGCTGCTAAAGATTCATTCGATATCGAATTGACATCTGCAGGCGACAAGAAAGTCGGCGTTATCAAAGTTGTACGTGAAATCACTGGTCTTGGTCTTAAAGAAGCTAAAGAACTTGTTGATGGTGCACCTGGCGTTATCAAAGAAGGTGTTGCTACAGCTGAAGCTGAAGAAATCAAAGCTAAATTGGAAGAAGCTGGAGCTTCAGTTACTCTTAAATAATAGAGTTTCCAATCAAAACGAAAACCGAGGTTTAGGCCTCGGTTTTTTTGTCGTTGAAAATAATGATGATAGAATGTGAATAGAGGGCTTTTATAAAGCTAACATGTGTAGCTCTCTTTATTTTCTCTAAACCTACTAAATAGTGCAGTTTTAATGATGTTACAATGATTTTACATTTGCTATATTCCCTTGAGATGTTGCTAATTTGTTGCTATAATGGCTATAAATCATATCATAAAGGGGAAGATGATGAAAAATTTTAAACGTCTTTTGTTAGCTGTTGTAGCTGTCTTTGCAGCAGTCTTTTTGGTAGCTTGTGGCGCAAAAAGCGACAACGGTACTTACGTGTTTGAGCCTACTAAAGATGAAATCAAAGAAATTATGCCAAGTGAATTTCAATCTTTGATAGGTGATAATTACTCATTTACTATTTCTATTACAATTAAGGATAAGAAAGGCGAGATGAAAGTAGACACGAATGCAGGTGGTCAAAATGTTAATCAAGTGATTAAGTTGGAAGTAGACCAAAAAGCTAAAACTCTTGTCTCAGAAAATGAGTATGGGAAAGCGGAAATTACTTATCAAGTTTCAGGAAATGTGTTAACGATTAAGGATGTGAAGAATTCTTTAATGGGTGACACAGACATGTTTAATAACTACATGAAAATTGCTAAGTTTAAAAAAGTTAAATAGTTAATAGAGGTGGGATCTAAATCCTACCTTTTTATGTGTATTTATTATGATTATCTATTAGAATTCTAACTAAATTTTTGATTTTTATCTAATAGCAATAGTTTGAACCCAGTCAAACTAAATAATGTAACAATTTCATTGCGATGCAATGGAATTGTTGCTATAATAGGGATATTCTATGAAATGAGGAGAAATTATGAAAAACTTTAAACAGTTTCTTTTGGCTCTAGTAGCTTTCTTTGCTATTTTTCTTTTAACTGCGTGTGGTGCAAAAGGTGACAACGGAACCTATGTTTACAAACCATCTACAGCAGAAATGAAGAAAATTCTTAAAGATCAAGGAGCTTCCAGTTCAGATATTGATTCTCTAAATAATAAATATTCCTTGGAGTTGTCCATTGATATTAACGATTCAAAAGGATATTTAAATATTAAAACTGAAAGACCCGGCCATAAAACTGTAGATTCAACAGAAATTAAAGTTAATCAAAAGACTAAAACAATCGGTGCGTTAGAAGGCAAGGGTGAGAAGGTTAAATATAAGATTAAAGGAGATACCCTGACATTGAACTTTACAAAAGATCAAGAATCGACGAATCAATTTGCGTCGTCGCTTCTTAAAAACGCTAAATTCAAACGTACAAAATAAAACGACTGAAGAGCGGGGGAACCTGCTCTTTTGCTTTACTTTTATGACTGGTTTGATATAATAAATGAGACTACAGATGGGACTGGGGCAGGAATGATTTTCTTTGAAAATGATTTCGTCTCGCTCCCTCTTTTCTGTGTGATCAAGGTTATTATTTATGGAAAAGGAGAATCATCTATGCTTTATATTTGGTCTTACTTGAAAAAGTATCCCAAGTGGCTAGCTCTGAATCTATTTTCAGCAGTCCTGTTTGTTATTGTCAATTTGGGCTTGCCAACGATTCTAGCTCGCATGATTGATGAGGGGATTAACCCGCGTGATGTGGATCGGCTGTATTTCTGGGGCTGGGTTATGTTTGCGATTATTTTGCTTGGGATTGTGGGACGGATTATCTTGTCTTACGCGGTTGGCCAGCTAACGACCACCATGGTCCGCGATATGCGCAATGACCTCTATGCTAAGTTACAGGAGTATTCGCATCGCGAGTATGAGCAAATTGGGGTATCCTCATTGGTCACTCGCTTGACTTCGGATGCCTTTGTTTTGATGCAGTTTGCGGATTCTATGTTGAAGATGGGCGTCATCACACCCTTGATGATGGTTTCCAGCGTTCTCTTGATTCTGACAACCAGTCCTTCTCTAGCATGGATTGTAGCAGTATCTGTACCATTTCTTGCTGTCGTTGTCTGGTATGTAGCAGTCAAGACACGTCCACTTTCTGAGAAGCAACAAAAGACCCTTGACCATCTCAATCAGTTTGCGCGTGAAAATTTGACAGGTCTCCGAGTGATTCGTGCCTTTGCCCGCGAAGAATTCCAAGAGGATAAATTTGCGGCTGAAAATGAAGTCTACGCAGAAAACTCGAATAAATTGTTCAAACTAACTGGTTTGACAGAACCTCTATTTGTGCAGATCATCATTGCTATGATTGTGGCGATTGTCTGGTTTGCTTTGGATCCTCTTCATGACGGTAGTTTGAAAATTGGGGATCTGGTTGCCTTTATTGAGTATAGCTTTCACGCGCTCTTATCTTTCCTCTTTTTAGCCAATCTCTTTACCATGTATCCTCGTACTGCGGTCTCTAGCCGTCGGCTCAAGGAAATCATGGACATGCCCATTTCGATTGATCCAAATGAGAATGGGATAACAGAAACAGCATCTCGTGGCTATTTGGAATTTGACAATGTCACCTTTGCTTATCCAGGTGAGACGGAGAGTCCAGTTCTCCATAATATTTCCTTTCAAGCCAAACCTGGCGAAACCATTGCCTTTATCGGCTCGACCGGTTCTGGGAAATCTTCACTTGTGCAGTTGATTCCTCGATTCTATGATGTCACCCTAGGGAAGATTTTGGTCGATGGTGTGGATGTCCGTGACTACAATCTGAAAGCCCTTCGCCAAAAGATTGGTTTTATTCCACAAAAGGCCTTGCTCTTTACGGGAACCATTGCTGAGAACCTTCGTTATGGGAAAGAAGATGCCTCTGTACAAGAGCTAGAACAAGCGGCTGAAATTTCCCAAGCCAAGGAATTTATCGACAGCCGTGAGGAACGCTTTGATACCCATTTGGCAGAAGGTGGTAGCAACCTTTCAGGTGGTCAAAAACAACGCTTGTCTATCGCTCGTGCCGTTGTCAAAGATCCGGATATCTTTATTTTCGATGATTCCTTCTCTGCTTTGGACTACAAGACGGATGCCACTTTGCGGAAGCGTCTCAAAGAAGTTACAGGAGATGCGACCGTTTTGATCGTAGCGCAACGTGTGGGAACCATTATGGATGCGGATCAAATAATTGTCTTGGACCAAGGGGAAATTGTCGGTCGAGGAACCCACGATGAATTGATGGAAAGCAATGAGATCTATCGTGAAATTGCTAATTCGCAGCTCGATAGTCCATCATTGACAGAGGAATAGAAAGGAGAAGCAGATGAAACAAGAACAAAACAGTTTTAGTAGACTATGGACTTACTTGAGAGCCTATCGCTTGGAAGTTTGCTTGTCCATTTTCTTAAAAATCCTGAGTGTCGTCATGAGTGTTGTCGAACCCTTTGTTTTGGGGCTTGCGATTACTGAGTTGACAAAAAATCTCATGGATATGGCAAAAGGCCTTGCGGGAGCTGGTCTTAACACCTCCTATATCGCGATCATTATGACGCTCTATCTATTCCGTGGGGTCCTCTATGAGTTGGGATCTTATTATTCCAACTATTTCATGACTAATGCTGTTCAAAAGACCGTTCAGGACATGCGAAATGATTTGTCCCATAAAATCAATCACATTCCCGTTTCTTTTTTTGACCGGCATCAGTTCGGAGATTTGCTAGGACGTTTTACTAGCGATGTCGAAACTGTCTCTAATGCTTTGCAACAGTCCTTCTTACAAATCGTTAATGCTATCTTTACCTTGCTCTTTGTCATCAGCATGGTCTTGTACTTAAACATCCAGCTGGGGCTAGTGGTCATTTTGTCCATTCCGATCACTTATTTCAGTGCTCGATTTATCATGAAAAAATCTCAACCTTACTTTAAAGAGCAGGCAGATGTTTTGGGAGCAATGAACGGCTTTGTGCAAGAAAATTTAACAGGATTTAATGTACTTAAGCTCTACGTTCGGGAAAAATCTTCTCAGGAAGAGTTTCATGATATTACCCATCACCTTCAAAAAGTAGGATTCAAGGCTAATTTCATTTCTGGCTTAATGATGCCGATTTTACATGGGATTTCAGATTTGACTTATCTCATTATCGCTTTGTTTGGTGGCTTGCAAGTGATAGCAGGACGTTTGACTGTCGGGAATATGCAGGCCTTCGTTCAATATGTTTGGCAGATCAACCAACCGATTCAAAACTTGACCCAATTGGCAGGACAGCTACAAAGTGCTAAGTCGTCTCTAGATCGGATTTTCCAAGTCATGGATGAACCAGATGAAGTAGCAGATGTGACAGAAACCCTCTCTGGAGATTTGACAGGGCAAGTCAGCTTTAAAAACGTTGATTTCCAATACGTAGCGGACAAACCCTTGATTCGTGATTTCAACCTAGAAGTCAAACCAGGTGAAATGGTGGCCATTGTCGGACCAACCGGAGCAGGAAAAACAACCCTGATTAATTTGCTGATGCGCTTTTATGATGTGACTGCAGGATCGATTACAGTCGATGGTCATGATATTCGCCATCTATCTCGCCAAGATTACCGCAAACAATTCGGAATGGTGCTTCAGGATGCTTGGTTATATGAAGGAACCATCAAAGAAAACCTTCGCTTTGGTAATCTCGAGGCAACGGATGAAGAAATTGTGGAAGCCGCAAAGGCAGCCAATGTCGATCACTTTATCCGGACGCTTCCTGGTGGTTACAATATGGAAATGAACCAGGAGTCTAGCAATATTTCTCTAGGGCAAAAGCAACTCCTAACCATTGCGCGTGCGCTCCTAGCGGATCCTAAAATCTTGATTTTGGATGAAGCGACGTCTTCTGTCGATACGCGTTTAGAGCTCTTGATTCAAAAAGCCATGAAGAATTTGATGAAAGGGCGGACTAGCTTTGTCATTGCTCACCGCCTGTCTACCATTCAAGAAGCAGATAAAATCCTTGTTCTCAAAGATGGCCAAATCATCGAGCAAGGAAATCACCAATCCTTGTTGGCAGACAAAGGATTCTACTATGAGCTCTACAATAGCCAATTTTCAAATAAAAAAGCGGAATAAGCTAAAGAGGTTGAGACTGGATTTCTCAACCTCTTTTCTATATAAATCCTTTTGCAAAAAATGAAACTATTAGATCATTGCCTCTCTTCATTGACAGTGAGAAGGCTTATCGGTATACTAGGTATAATCTAATTAGGAGGCCACCATGATGATTCGACCCGTTCAGCTCAGCGATGCAGCAGCTATCCGAGCGATTTACCAACCTTATGTGACAGAGACAACCATTACCTTTGAGGTTGATGTGCCGACTGTCCAGGAATTTGAAAGCCGCATCGCAAAAACGCTGACCCAATTTCCTTATTTGGTCGCAGAAGTGGATGGGAAAGTTGTGGGGTATGCCTATGCCTCGACCTATTATGCACGCGCTGCCTATGATTGGACCACTGAATTATCTATTTATGTAGCCAAAGAGGCGCGTGGACAAGGGATTGGAACGGCTCTTTATACGGCCTTAGAAGAGGAGTTGCAAGCACGAGGCTACTTACGCTTTCTGGCTTGTATCGCAGTTCCGAACGAAGCGAGCATTTCCATGCATGAAAAGCGGGGCTATGTTCAAGTCGCTCACTTCCCAAAAATTGGCTATAAGTTTAACAAATGGCATGATATCGTCTGGATGCAAAAGACCATAGACGGTGCTGTTAGGAAAATACGGTAGAAATCACGACATTTGTAAATTGCAATAGCTAATTATCCCCGACTTTTTCATAGGCTAAAATGATACTAATAAAATTACTGAAAGAGACCGGAAAGTTGTGATGATCTCCCCTACATGAAAGGAGCCTATATGACTCAAGAACAGAGTGCTAGACTGTTACCCCAAAAGCCCTCCAGATGGGCCAAAATTCTACTTAACCGAAAGGTTCCCATTCTCCTGTTCTTCTTACTGGAATTGGCCTTTCTTGTCTTTTCATATCTCAGCCTACAAGAGCATTTCCCATCCGTTATCTTATGGGAACACTTGTTGAGTGTCTTTACCTTCTTTTACTTGCTCAATCGTTCAATGGATTCTCGTTCCAAGCTGTCCTGGATAATTATCATTTCCCTCTTTCCAATTTTTGGGACGGCTCTGCTCTATTTTTCGTTAGCTGATTTGGGTGTAAGACGCTTGAAGAAACGACTTGAGAATGCTACAGTGCAGGTATCCGACTATCTAAGCACCGATCCAGAAGTTGCTGATTATTTATCCCAAAGTGATCGCCAATTACAGAAATTAGCTTATTTTCTGGAGCATAGTCCAGCCCAGTTTCCTATCTACAGAGACACAGAGGTCACCTATTTTCCACTTGGAGATGACATGCTACCAGCCTTGTTGGAGGATTTGAAAAAGGCGGAGCGTTATATCTTTATGGAATATTTCATTATTGACGAAGGGATCATGTGGGGCGAGATTTTAGCCATTTTGGAGGAGAAGGCCAAGGCAGGTCTGGATGTTCGTGTCATGTTTGATGGGATGAATGAGATGACTACCTTGTCCTACGATTATATCGAGCGCTTGCACAAGGTTGGCATTAAAGCTCAGGCCTTCTCACCAGTCAAGCCTATTCTATCAACCTATTACAATTACCGAGACCATCGAAAGATTACAGTGATTGATGGTCAATTTGCTTATACTGGTGGCGTTAATATCGCTGATGAGTATGTCAATAAACGAGAACGCTTTGGTCATTGGAAGGATACGGCCCTTCGATTAGATGGTTCAGCAGTTCAAACGCTAAAAGCTCTCTTTTTGACCATGTGGACAGTGACTGGAATAGAAGATAAAAGGGATATGGAGCGCTATCTACAAGAAAAACCTCAACAAAGAAAGAGTCAGGGCTTTGTACTCCCTTATGGCAATTCACCATTGACCTATCACAAAGTGGCTGAGGATGTTTATCTTCATTTACTGAATACATCGACCGATTATGTTCACATCATGACCCCTTATTTGATCTTGGATGACGAATTGGTTAGAGCTATGACTTTCGCGGCCAAACGCGGAGTAGATGTTCGGATCATTATGCCAGGGATTCCAGATAAACAATATGCCTTTGATATTGCGACGACCTATTTTAAAGTGCTCTTGGATGCTGGCGTCCGTATTTTCCGTTATACCCCAGGTTTTGTCCATGCTAAAGTTTATGTTTCTGATAGCCAACAAGCTGTGGTAGGAACCATTAATACAGACTACCGAAGTCTTTATCAAAATTTTGAAGATGGGGTTTATCTCTACAAAAATCTGGAAGTGCTAAAGATTGAAGAAGATTTTGAGAAAACCCAGGCTCTCTCAGAGGAAGTCACTCTAGAAAGTTTATCTAAAATGCCTATGGCTCATCGTCTGGGCGGTTATCTTTTTTCTCTGATTGGACCTTTGATGTAAAAAAGGAGGAATCATATGGATACAAAAATTCTTTTGAAATTGTTAGAAGACCAAGCTGATCCAGAGAAAGTCCCAGCAATGGAAGCTTATATGAAAAATAAATTCAGCTTTCTTGGCGTTCAAAAACCAATTCTCAAAAAGATTGAAAGAGATTTTTTTAAGCCTTTCATAAAGGATCCAATTGATTGGGCTTTTGTGGAAGAGTGTTGGCAGCAACCGTACCGTGAGTTCCAATATATTGCTATGGATTATCTGGATAAAAAGAAGAAGGAGCTTAGACCTGAAGATTTTCCAAAGCTAAAGGAATTGGCTCAAACCAAATCATGGTGGGACAGTATAGATCAATTGGACCTTATCATCGGAGAGATTACTTTTCACTATCCAGAAACCAAGCAGGTTATGCTAGATTGGAGTAAGGATCAGGACTTTTGGTTGAGGCGGATTGCCATTGATCACCAGCTTATGAGGAAAGAAAAAACAGATACGGATTTGTTAGAAAAAGTGATCCTCAATAATCTAGGTCAAAGCGAGTTCTTTATAAATAAGGCAATCGGCTGGAGTTTACGCAATTATTCCAAGGTTAATCCGGATTGGGTAGGGGCCTTTATCGACCGCTATCGAGAGCAGTTATCTCCTTTGAGTATTCGAGAAGGAAGCAAGTACCTACCTTCTTGACAGTTTGTGGATGTTCATGGTAAACTAGATTTATGCGATGAGTCGATTGGCTCTTAGGAGCCTTTTGCGCTGAGGAGGTCTACATTCAATTGTAACGCAGGAGCGGACCTTGAACAGTTGTGTGAACCGGCTGTTCTCACCGAAAGGTGCCTCAAATCCTGGTCTTCGGATCAGGATTTTTTTGTGTCTTCAAAGGACCGAAACTATTATAATACAGTTGCTACAAAGTTATGTTGGTGTTATAATATAGTAAAGTGCCTAGGTCAGAAAGGAGTGGAGTTGATTGGGAGATTTCTATCATTCTAATGATTCAGCATCTACAGACTATTCGCAGAAAATTGAAGAGCTTGAAAACTCCAAACAATTTCAGGATGCCATCGGATTGATCCGAGAACAGATGAAGAACAATCTTCAGTGGAATGTTTTGCGATCCTTTGGTATTATTTGCGCCATACTGTCTCTCATTTTATTGCGTTTTGCAGCTATTCCTTTGATCCTTTTAGTTGTTGGTTTGTATTATTGGCCACAATATAAAAAACGAAAAGCCTTGTTTGGGGATCGAATTCGTTCGAACGATGAGATCTATCTTGATGATATCCTTTCGCCTGTATTAAAGGAAGTTTTTCCTCGAGCTTCGATCAAAGAGGACGGTTCCATCCCTTCTGAAGCTCTCTCGCATTTATGTCCTCGGTCGACTGATTTTCTATGTTTCAAAGAGCTATCATTTCATGATGACAAAGAGCTGACAGTGTCAAATCTCTATGCCCATCATACGGAGACTCGTTACCGGACATCTAATGGACATACGAGGACGGAACATGTGGAAGTTACAGATTTCCTTGGACAAGTGTTCTCTTTATGTCTACCGATCAATTTCTCCGGTCATCTTCGGGTTGTGCCAACCAAGAAATCATTTCTTTTTAAGAGGGAGGTGAATGGGGTTTATCCTGGAGCCAGAGGGGATGAAGTTCAGATTGAAACAGAGGATATTCGCAATAACGAGAATTACAATATCTACTGCACGGATGAACTGTCTGCCCGAAAATTTCTCACCCCTAAGATGTTAGAATGGTTTGATCGACAAATTTTTCAAAATGCCATGTGTGTATTTTTGAAAGACAATAAACTTTTTATTTCTTTGTATACTGATCGCTATATCTTTCCGACTCCCCAAAAACCAGAAGATATTGATCAACTATCTTTGGTGACTGAATATCATAAATTATGCAGAGAACTAGCTTTAATTAAAGAAATAACAGCAATTTTTGAAGGAGAAGCATCATGAACGTCATTATTGGAATCATCCTATTATTTCTTGTCCTATTGGCCATTTGGTTTATTAGTGTAGGAAATCGCCTCAATCGCTATCTAGTAACCATTGAAGAATCAAAGAGAACGGTCGATATCGTTCTTGTAAAACGCTATGATACCATTTCGGAAATGCTAAAAGTAGCCAAAGCCTATGCCAAACATGAGCAACAGATTTTCACTGATTTAGTTGCTTTACGCCAAGGAGCAACAATTCAAGAATCCAACCAAGTTATTACCAATCAAAACGATGTCCTGGCACAAATTCGTGCAGTTGGTGAAAATTATCCAGAGCTCTTGTCTTCTAATCAATTCTTAGCCTTGCAAAAGGAAATCGCTGACGAAAATGAAGATCTTGCTGCAGCGAAGCGAATTGTCAACAGTAATGTCAGCCACATTAATCAAGAAATTGTTTCATTTCCGGCGTCTATCGTAGCAGGTTTAAAGGGGATCCATCAAGTTCCATTTCTTGCTGAAGAAACACAAGGTAAGAAAGATTTAAGCGACTTGAACTATGACCTGAACTAAAGAGCTATTTATGATAAATAACCATCAAGAATCCTGGTCTTAGAATCAGGATTTTTTCCTACTGTTGGTACTTTTCATTTATGCCAAAAAATTGTATAATAGTACAAATACTCAATTTTTAGAAAATTTTGAAAGAGGATTTACTATGGGATACACAGTTGCTGTTGTCGGTGCTACAGGTGCCGTTGGTGCTCAAATGATCAAAATGTTGGAAGAATCTACTCTTCCAATCGATAAAATTCGCTACCTTGCGTCAGCACGTTCTGCAGGAAAAGTCTTGCAATTTAAAGGGCAAGACGTGACCATTGAGGAAACGACTGAAGATGCTTTTGAAGGCGTTGATATTGCTCTTTTCTCAGCTGGTGGTTCAACATCTGCCAAATATGCACCTTATGCGGTGAAAGCAGGCGCAGTAGTGGTTGATAACACTTCTTATTTCCGTCAAAATCCGGATGTCCCATTGGTAGTTCCTGAAGTGAATGCACATGCTCTTGATGCTCACAACGGAATCATCTCTTGTCCAAACTGTTCAACAATCCAAATGATGGTCGCTCTTGAGCCAGTTCGTCAAAAATGGGGCTTGGACCGTATCATCGTATCTACTTACCAAGCTGTTTCAGGTGCCGGTATGGGAGCTATTCTTGAAACCCAACGTGAGTTGAAGGAAGTCTTGAATGATGGGGTCAACCCACGCGATGTCAAAGCTGAAATCTTGCCTTCAGGTGGTGATAAAAAACATTACCCAATTGCTTTCAACGCTCTTCCACAAATTGACGTCTTCACAGAAAATGACTATACTTACGAAGAAATGAAGATGACAAACGAGACTAAGAAAATTATGGAAGACGATAGCATTGCCGTGTCAGCAACTTGTGTGCGGATTCCAGTCTTGTCAGCTCACTCAGAGTCAGTCTACATTGAAACAAAAGAAGTGGCACCAATTGATGAAGTGAAAGCTGCTATTGCAGAATTCCCAGGTGCAGTTCTTGAAGACGATGTTGCTCACCAAGTCTACCCACAAGCCGTTAATGCGGTCGGATCACGCGATACCTTCGTTGGACGGATTCGTAAAGACTTGGATGCTGAAAAAGGAATCCATATGTGGGTGGTTTCAGATAACCTCCTTAAAGGAGCTGCTTGGAACTCAGTCCAAATCGCAGAAACCCTTCACGAACGTGGGCTCGTACGTCCAACAGCTGAATTGAAATTTGAGTTGAAGTAGGCAACGGAACAGAAATCAGTAACTCGAAGAGTTTGATTTCTTCCGTAGCTAACTAACAAATCAACTTGTTTTATGAACAGATCATGAGGCAAAGGCAAGCAAGCCCCAGCCTCTTTCTTATATAGAGAAAGGTTTTTCTATGTCTTATCAAGATTTAAAAGATTGTAAAATCATCACTGCATTTATCACCCCCTTCCATGAAGATGGGAGCATTAATTTTGACGCTCTTCCTGACTTGATCGAGCACCTCTTGGCTCATCATACAGATGGGATTCTCTTAGCTGGAACGACTGCAGAAAGTCCAACTCTGACCCACGATGAGGAATTGCAACTCTTTGCGGCTGTTCAAAAGATTGTCAATGGTCGAGTTCCTTTGATCGCTGGTGTCGGAACCAATGAAACCCGCGACTCGATTGAGTTCGTCAAAGAAGTAGATGCTTTTGGTGGCTTTGCAGCAGGATTGGCTATCGTCCCTTACTACAACAAACCATCTCAAGAAGGAATGTATCAACACTTTAAAGCGATTGCGGATGCATCTAATCTTCCGATTATTATCTACAATATTCCTGGACGCGTGGTCGTGGAAATGACGCCTGAAACCATGCTTCGTTTGGCAGAGCACCCAAATATCATTGGGGTCAAAGAGTGTACAACCCTTGCTAATATGGCCTACTTAATTGAACACAAGCCAGAAGAATTTCTCGTCTATACTGGGGAAGATGGAGATGCTTTCCATGCGATGAACCTTGGGGCTGATGGAGTGATCTCGGTGGCTTCTCATACAAATGGAGATGAAATGTATGAGATGTTACAAGCCATTGAGCACAACGATATTAAAAAGGCTGCGGCTATCCAACGTCAGTTTATCCCTAAAGTCAATGCACTCTTCTCATATCCGAGTCCAGCTCCTGTCAAAGCTGTCTTGAACTATATGGGCTTTGAAGCAGGGCCAACTCGTTTGCCATTGGTGCCAGCACCGGCAGAAGAAGCGAAACGTATCATCAAGGTTGTAGTAGATGGGGATTACCATGCTACTAAAGAGATCATTACGGGAGTTCTTCGCCCGGATTATTGATGTCTTAGATTCTTGACAAATCCCCTATTTATTAAGATAATAGAAGTATATTGATGATCAAGGAGAATAAGATGGAAGTCATTAAACGTAGTGGTGAAGTTGTAGAATTTGACCCAGATAAAATCTATCAAGCTGTTTTGAAGGCAGCACAAACAGTTTATGTCTTGACGGATGATCTTCGCCAAAACTTGGCGCAAGTGACCAAGAAAGTTGTGATGGATTTGGAAGAAGCTAAAGTGGAACGTGCGACGATCAGCATGATCCAGTCAATGGTTGAGCACCGTTTACTTGGTGCTGGTTATATTACCATTGCTGAACACTATATTTCTTATCGCTTGCAACGTGATTTGGAACGGAGCGGCTATGGTGATCATATCGCCGTGCATTTGCATTTTGAGCAAATTCGCTAGAATATAAAATAGAAGTTACTTAGGTAGCTTCTTTTTTAGTATTTTTCTTAATCACAGTGATTTCAGAAAACATGGTATAATAGAAGAGATTGAACTGGAAAGGAATGGAGAACATGGCAACTATACAATGGTTTCCTGGACACATGTCCAAAGCTAGAAGACAAGTACAAGAAAATTTAAAATTTGTGGATTTTGTGACGGTTCTGGTAGATGCTCGTTTACCCCTATCAAGCCAAAATCCTATGTTAACGAAAATTGTTGGTGATAAGCCTAAATTAATGATTTTGAACAAGGTAGACTTGGCAGATCCTGTAGCAACAAAAGAATGGCAGGACTATTTTGAGTCTCAAGGCATCAAAACCTTGGCTATCAACTCCAAAGAGCAATCTACGGTTAAGAAGGTCACAGATGCTGCTAAGAGCTTGATGGCCGATAAAATTGCCCGTCAAAAGGAACGGGGAATTCAGATTGAAACCCTTCGGACCATGATCATCGGAATTCCTAATGCCGGGAAATCAACTTTGATGAACCGCTTAGCAGGGAAAAAGATTGCTGTTGTTGGGAATAAACCAGGGGTGACCAAGGGGCAACAGTGGTTGAAAACCAACAAAGACCTTGAAATCTTGGATACTCCTGGGATTCTCTGGCCCAAGTTTGAAGATGAAGAAGTGGCCTTAAAGCTCGCTTTAACAGGTGCCATCAAAGACCAGTTGCTTCCAATGGATGAAGTGACCATCTTTGGTCTTAACTATTTCAAAAAGCACTATCCAGCTGTTTTGCAGGAACGTTTTAAACAAATGGATCTGGAACAAGAAGCTCCTGAAATCATTATGGAAATGACCCAGAAATTAGGATTTCGAGAGGATTACGACCGTTTTTACAGTTTGTTTGTCAAGGATGTACGTGATGGTCGTTTGGGACGCTATTCCCTTGATCGTGTAGGTGAAATAGATGCCAACGATTAAAGAAATCAAAGAGCGTTTGGCAACGATTGACGATCTAGATCATCCCTTATTTGAAGAATTGATCCTTGATGGTCGAGCGGGGGTTCAAGCGGCTATCAGCAAACGAAAACGCGAACTCCAAAAACAAGTGGATGAAGACTTGCGTTTGGAAAAAATGCTAGCCTATGAGAAAGAACTTTATGCTCAAGGGATTGATCTTATTGCAGGTGTGGATGAAGTGGGACGCGGCCCATTAGCGGGTCCAGTTGTTGCAGCTGCCGTGATCTTGCCGAAAGCTTGTAAAATTCCGGGACTCAACGATAGTAAAAAGATTCCAAAATCCAAACACAAAGAAATCTATGAGGCTGTGCTCCAAAACGCCATTGCGATCGGAATCGGCATCAAGGACAATCAAGTGATTGATCAGGTTAATATCTATGAAGCTACGAAGCTAGCCATGATGGAGGCCATTGGTCAGTTAGAGCCTCAACCCCAGCATCTTTTGATTGATGCCATGAAGTTGGATCTTCCTATTCCCCAAACTAGTATCATCAAAGGGGATGCCAACTCCTTATCCATTGCTGCAGCATCCATCGTAGCCAAGGTGACTCGGGATCAGATGATGGAAGAGTTTGATTGCGAATATCCGGGTTATGATTTTACGCAGAACGCTGGCTATGGGACGGCTAACCATCTGGCTGGCCTCGACAAGCTGGGAGTGACTCCTATCCATCGGCGTTCATTTGAACCCGTCAAATCAATGTGTGAGGATTAGGCTATGCTATTTACCATCGATATCGGAGGGACCTTTATAAAGTACGGTCTGATGGATGCAGACTATCAATTGATCCGTACAGACAAGATCCCAACACCATCTACGATTGAGGACTTTTGGCAAGGATTAGAAGGAATCGTTGCTCCTGTACGGGAAGAAATCGAGGGAATCGCCATTTCATGCCCTGGTGAGATCCAAAAGAGCCTTGGCTTTGTCTTTCGAGGTGGTCTCATTCCATATTTGCGAGGCATTCCTCTAGCTAGTAGATTGCAACAAACATTTCAAGTACCCGTCACCGTTCTTAATGATGGAGAAGCTGCTGGTCTAGCGGAAGCAAGGCTTGGCAATCTAAAAGATTGTTCTTGCGGTGCGACCTTGGTCTTAGGGACAGGAGTCGGCCTTGCTCTTCTTTCTAACGGTGATCTATTGAGAGGATGGCAACTGACAGAATACATTCGGACTATTGATAAGGCAGAAAGAACACCAGAAAATCGCCGCTTTCATCGCGGACTCTTTTTGCAAGGTATTTCCAATCTTTTGGAAAACACCGGTTCAGCTGTTCAATTTGTTGAGAAGGCTAGTCACATCTTAAACCTAGAAAAGGCAGATGGTATAGCCGTTTTCAAGGCTCTTGATCAAGGAGGCCATGAGGAGCTGAAATCCTTGTTTCGGGAGTATTGTCATGATATTGCTATTCTGATTTTTAATCTTCAATCATTGCTCCTGCTTGAGAAGGTGACAATTGGAGGGGGCATTAGTAGCCAACCGCTACTGATCGATGAGATCAGTCGACAATACCATAACCTACTCTCTCAAAAAGGGCATAAACAATTTGAGGCCTTGCCGATCCAAGCGGCTCGCTTCCATAATGAAAGCAACTTGATTGGTGCCGCATCTTACTTTTATTCTTCTACATATCAAAAAAAGTTCTAGAAATAGAGCTTTTTTTCCATTCTTTTTCGAATAAATAAGTGAGAGGAAGTAGAAGGTGACCATGGAGAAATTTGAAATCTTTAAATTAAAAGAAGCTGGTTTATCAAATGAGCAAGTCTTGAGAATTTTGGACTACTGTAGGAAAGACCAAGCCTTACCAAGCTTAGAAGAGATAGCAAGGATCGCTCGCTGTCGCAGTATTATTCATTTTGTAGACAAATACCGGCAGCTGGATGAAGAGCATTTACACAAGGAGTTTGAACGGTTCCCATCTCTATCCATTTTTGATCCTGAATACCCGGAGGAATTGCTACAGATCTACAATCCTCCTGTACTCCTTTTTTACCAAGGAGATTTGGAGCTGTTAACCAAACCGAAGATTGCAGTCGTAGGAGCTCGGGAAACGACGCGAGAAGGGGTGCGATCTGTAGAGAAGATTATTAAAGAACTTGGAAATGAACTGGTCATCGTTAGTGGACTTGCTAAGGGAATTGATGCGACAGCTCATTATGCCAGTATACGAAATGGTGGCAAGACCATCGGAGTGATAGGAACGGGACTGGATGTCTTTTATCCTAAAAGCAATCAAAGACTGCAGGCACATATGGGGGAAAACCATCTGATCTTGAGCGAGTATGGTCCAGGGCAGGCCCCACTTAAGTTTCATTTTCCTGAGAGAAATCGCATCATTGCAGGTCTCTGTCAGGCAGTGATTGTGGCAGAGGCGCGACTCCGTTCAGGCAGTTTGATTACTTGTGAGCGTGCTATGGAAGAAGGCCGAGACGTTTTTGCTATTCCAGGAAATATTTTAGATGGAAAATCTGCAGGCTGCCATCATCTGATTCAAGAAGGTGCAAAGCTTGTCACCTCAGGCCAGGACATTCTTGATGAATTGAAATACGAATTGTGATTTTCCTATAGGAGAAGTTCCTAGTTGACATCTTTCTTAAAATGTATTAAACTCAATGAGATTTATACAATACAGAGGGATAAAACGTGGTAACAAAAAAGAAAAGCAGTACAACCAAGAAAAATTTGGTGATTGTGGAGTCTCCTGCTAAGGCGAAAACAATCGAAAAATACCTTGGTCGTAACTACAAAGTCATGGCTAGTGTTGGCCATATTCGGGATCTGAAAAAATCTACGATGTCTATTGACTTCGACAATAACTATGAACCGGAGTATATCAATATTCGCGGAAAAGGTCCCTTGATCAATGATTTGAAAAAAGAAGCTAAAAAAGCCAAACAAGTCTTTCTCGCAAGTGACCCGGACCGAGAAGGAGAAGCTATTTCTTGGCATTTAGCGCATATTTTGAACTTGGATGCCAAAGAAAAGAACCGCGTGGTCTTTAACGAAATCACCAAGGATGCAGTAAAAAATGCCTTTAAAGAACCGCGCCAAATCGATATGGACTTGGTCGATGCCCAACAAGCCCGTCGTGTCTTGGACCGGATTGTAGGGTATTCAATTTCGCCTATTCTTTGGAAAAAGGTTAAAAAAGGACTTTCTGCAGGGCGCGTGCAATCAGTTGCCCTCAAATTAATTATTGATCGTGAAAACGAAATTAATGATTTCAAGCCGGAAGAATATTGGACCATTGATGGTGTCTTCAAAAAAGGGACCAAACAATTCCAAGCTAGCTTCTATGGGATTGATGGCAAGAAGATGAAGCTCAACACCAATGAAGAGGTGAAAGCTGTTCTTGAACGCTTAGATGGCAAAGATTTTACTGTTGAAAAAGTTGAAAAGAAAGAACGTCGTCGGAATGCACCACTTCCTTACACCACCTCTTCTATGCAGATGGATGCAGCCAATAAGATCAACTTCCGTACACGCAAGACCATGATGGTCGCTCAGCAATTGTACGAAGGAATCAATATCGGCTCTGGTGTTCAAGGTTTGATTACCTATATGCGTACCGACTCCACACGGATCAGTCCGGTTGCGCAAAATGAGGCAGCTAACTTTATCGTGGATCGCTTCGGTGAGAAATATTCTAAGCATGGAAGCCGTGTGAAGAATGCTTCTGGTGCCCAAGATGCCCACGAAGCGATTCGTCCGTCTAGCGTCTTCAATACTCCTGAGAGCATTGCTAAATACTTGGACAAAGACCAATTGAAACTCTACACCTTGATTTGGAATCGTTTTGTCGCTAGCCAGATGACGGCAGCTGTTTTTGATACTATGAATGTCCGTTTAGGTCAAAATGGGGTTCAATATACAGCGAATGGGAGTCAGGTAAAGTTTGACGGTTATTTGGCTATTTATAACGACTCAGATAAGAACAAGATGTTGCCGGACATGGTAGAAGGCGATATCGTCAAGCAGGTCAATAGCAAGCCGGAGCAACACTTTACCCAACCACCTGCTCGATATTCTGAAGCAACCTTGATTAAGACCTTGGAAGAGAACGGTGTTGGACGACCTTCAACCTATGCTCCGACGATTGAGACCATTCAAAAACGCTATTATGTGAAGCTGGTAGCTAAACGCTTTGAACCAACGGAATTAGGGGAGATCGTTAATAAACTGATTGTTGAGTTTTTCCCAGATATTGTCAATGTGACCTTCACAGCGGAGATGGAAGGGAAACTCGATGATGTCGAACTCGGAAAAGAAGAGTGGCAAAAAGTCATTGATGCCTTCTACAAACCATTCTCTAAAGAAGTCGCCAAGGCTGAAGAAGAGATGGAAAAAATCCAAATCAAAGACGAACCAGCTGGTTTTGATTGTGAAGTCTGTGGCAGCCCGATGGTGATTAAATTAGGACGTTTTGGTAAGTTCTATGCTTGTAGTAATTTCCCAGATTGTCGTCATACTCAAGCCATTGTCAAAGAAATCGGGGTGGAATGTCCAAACTGTCATCAGGGACAAATCATCGAGCGTAAAACCAAACGAAATCGTATTTTCTATGGCTGTAATCGCTACCCAGACTGTGAATTTACTTCTTGGGACAAGCCAATCGGCCGTGACTGTCCAAAATGTGGTCATTACTTAGTTGAGAAGAAAGTCCGTGGCGGTGGTAAACAAGTCGTTTGTAGCAACGGTGACTACGAAGAAGAAAAAGTGAAATAATCTTTTAAATGATTCGATGTCTATTATAACGGCAATTTTCTTAAATGTCTGTTATAATAGACATTTTTGCTTTTTTTCGTTATAATAGACATAAGGAGGTGGGCTTATGTATCTTGCTTTGATTGCAGATGTCATTGATTCCAAAATGGTTCAAGAACGTCTTGACCTGCAAAAACAGGTAGAAAAAACGCTTCAAAAGATGAACGAATTATTTGGAGATTACCTGGCATCCCGTTTTACTTTGACCTTGGGGGATGAGTTTCAGGCGCTTTTAAAAGTGGAGGCTCCAGTTTTTCAAATCATCGATACCTTACGTTCAGAACTAACCCCTACTCAGCTTCGTTTTGGAATTGGCCTTGGGGAGATTGTAACAGCTATTGATCCCTTGCAAAGTGTTGGAGCAGATGGTCCAGCTTATTGGAATGCACGCGCAGCCATCAATTTTGTTCATCAGAAAAATGACTATGGCAATACACAGATTTATTTTTCAAGCGGGAAGGAAAACCAAGACTTTTTTGTGAACGCCCTCATCGCTTCTGGAGAAGCCATTCGTTCAGGTTGGCGGGATAGTCAGGAAGAGATCTTGCTCAATCTTCTAAAGAGATCCGTATATAGCGAGTCCTTTAGTCAGCAGGATTTGGCCCAATCACTAGCTATCAACCCAAGTGCCCTCTCTAAACGGTTGAAGAGTAGCAGTGTCCGTGTTTATTTACGGGGGAGAGCAGGTGCCCTGGCCAGTATACAAAGCATAGTGAAAGGAGAGGAAAATGAGCGGATTGTCTAGTATCGTAGTGAATCCATACTTGATTCTCTTGTTGATTTGTCATTTACTATCAGATTATTATTTTCAAAGCCAAAAGATGGCGGATCGCAAGGATCAGGATAAGAAGGTGCTAGGGCTTCACATTCTATATGTAGCTCTGCCTCTGATCGTGGTTTCTCTCTGTCATCTAGATTTGTGGTGGATTTGCTTGGTCATTTTACTGACTCATGCTGGAATAGATTTCTTAAAACCGATCGTGCAGAAGGGATTGAAATTACCAACCGCCTGGACCTTTGCCTTGGATCAAGTCTTGCATATCGCCATCATTAGCTGTCTAGTCCTTTTAGGAGCGAAGAATGGCACGACCTATCTGCCAATAGACACTTTAAATCTGATTTTTTATGTTCTTCTAGTTGGGAAACCAAGCAATATTTCCTTTAAAATTATGTTTGCTAAGTATCAACCCACCAGCAAGAAGAAAATGGATACGATCACTGGGGCTGGTTCCATGATTGGTTTTTTAGAGCGTTTGGTGATTGGTGCCTGTCTCGTCTATGGGCAATTTGCTTCTATCGGCCTAGTATTTACGGCCAAATCTATCGCCCGCTACAATAAAATTTCGGAAAATCCAGCCTTTGCGGAGTATTACTTGATTGGATCCTTATTCAGTATCCTCTCTGCCCTCCTAGCAGCCTGGTTGTGTCTATGAATCTGGAAGGATACTATGTCAAAAAATATAGATAATTTTATAAGATCACCAATCAACTGGAAATTGATCCCTTTAAGATTCTAACTGTAACGAAAATAAGGATTTTGTTTAAATTGCATGCTAGGAGGAGAAATGAAAAGAAAAGCGATTAAGAAAGTAATTAGTGTACTCTTACCTATGCTGACATTATTAATATTGTCATCATGTAACAACGGAGTAGATAATGATTTAGCGAATGCGGCTATGTCAAATATTCGTTCCGTAGTAGAAGCTGCAGGGCTAAAAGCGGAAGGATACTCGACAGCTGATACGTTCGGCTATCAGGGATCTCCAATTTACATTGAAGGAACTGAAAAATTTGTTGATGTCTATGTAGATTTTGAAAAAGATTATGTTGAGAAAACTCCAGTCCTCAGATATAATCCGAAACTTAAAGAAGTCGAGAAGAAAATTTTCCTAGGTTTTTCGAAGAAAAAAGTCTATCGCCTAGAAATGGAGTATGTTTCTGGTGATGACAATTATGATAGGCTAGACGAAGCATACAATAAGCTACTTCAGAGCGGTAGCTTGATTTCGACATTTTTAAGCGATGATGCGATTAGGAAACTTTATATTAAAAACTCAATTGAATTGAAGTTCTTTAACTCGAGGTCTTCTTTGGTACCAAAAGAAGAATATAGTGGAAATCCAGAAACTTATCTTGAGGAGCAAGAAAAAAGAGAGGCCATTTTAAAGACGGATATCAAAGAACTAGCTCCGTTGATCAAGCAGCTAGACCCAAGAAGAGAAAAAAATCTAGATGATGATATACTTATTCGTAATCGCGAAATACTCTTAAATAGAGTTGCTGATAATCGTTCGACCTTTAGAATTGATATAGACATTGATATAAAAGAGGTACGAAAACAAAACCTACAAGTAACTAATGAAGATATTGAAAATTGGACGGATTCTGATTTTCAATACTTACTTGCTCAAATACTTCAAGTTGATAAACTACCTAGGAATACAGAAGTGGGCTTTAGCATTAGTTACGAAGACAAAAATCAGCTGAATGCTTATAGATCATTCAGCTTCAATAAACAATGATTTTCGAAGACAGTCAGGGTTTTTCCTGTTTGTCTTTTTACTTGGCTTTTTGGTATAATGGACCAAGTAGAAAATTAGAAAGATTTGTGGGTGTCTAACAGTTCAGTGAGGTGTTTTGATACCCAAAGAGGTATTAGTGTCATGTCTCAATCTTATATCAATGTGATCGGTGCAGGCCTCGCCGGCTCAGAAGCAGCTTACCAGATTGCCCAACAGGGAATTCCGGTCAAGCTTTATGAAATGCGGGGGGTTAAATCCACTCCGCAACACAAAACAGACAACTTTGCGGAGCTAGTTTGTTCCAACTCTCTTCGTGGGGATTCTCTCACCAATGCTGTCGGGCTCCTCAAAGAAGAAATGCGTCGTCTGGGTTCTGTCATCCTTGAAGCAGCGGAAGCGACTCGTGTACCAGCCGGTGGAGCACTTGCTGTGGACCGAGAAGGTTTTGCTAGCCGGGTGACGGAGAAGGTGTCCCAACACCCGCTTATTGAAGTCATTCGTGATGAAATTACTGAATTGCCGACAGATGCCATCACAGTGGTCGCAACGGGGCCTCTAACCAGCGATGCCTTGGCAGAAAAGATTCACGCCCTTAATGGTGGCGATGGTTTCTATTTTTATGATGCAGCAGCTCCAATCATCGATGTCAATACTGTCGATATGAACAAGGTCTATCTCAAGTCACGCTATGACAAGGGAGAAGCAGCTTATCTCAACTGCCCAATGACCAAGCAAGAGTTTATGGACTTCCACGAGGCCTTGGTCAATGCTGAAGAAGCCCCGCTCAACTCTTTTGAAAAAGAAAAGTATTTCGAAGGCTGTATGCCCATTGAAGTCATGGCCAAACGTGGTATCAAAACCATGCTCTATGGTCCTATGAAGCCAGTTGGACTCGAGTATCCAGATGATTACAAAGGGCCACGTGATGGGGAGTTTAAGATACCCTACGCAGTCGTTCAGTTGCGCCAAGACAATGCGGCTGCCAGCCTCTACAATATCGTCGGCTTCCAAACTCACCTTAAATGGGGCGAACAAAAACGGGTCTTCCAAATGATTCCTGGTTTGGAACATGCGGAGTTTGTCAGATACGGCGTCATGCACCGCAATTCCTACATGGATTCTCCAAATCTGCTGGAACAAACCTACCGCTCGAAGAAACAACCAAATCTCTTCTTTGCAGGTCAAATGACAGGTGTAGAAGGCTATGTTGAGTCAGCGGCCTCAGGTTTGGTAGCTGGAATCAATGCCGCTCGCCTTTTCAAAGGAGAAGAAGCAGCGATTTTCCCTGAAACGACAGCTATCGGAAGCCTGGCTCACTATATCACCCATGCAGATAGCAAGCATTTCCAACCCATGAATGTCAACTTCGGGATTATCAAAGAGCTAGAAGGACCACGCATTCGGGATAAAAAGGAACGTTATGAGAAAATTGCCGAACGTTCTTTACAAGATTTGGCTCAGTTTATGGAAAAATAACCCAAGAAAGGAAAAAGTTTGGAGAAAATCCAGACTTTTTCTTCTAAAAATGGTATAATGAATAAAATTTAGAATATAGAGAGTTTTCTGACAATGAACAAATCCTATTTTTATTTAGATATGAAGACACACGAGTTGAAAGTGCCTTATACCGGAAAACTCCGTCGTGTGCGAGTCTTATTACCTAAGAATTATGAAACGGATACAGATAGACGTTACCCTGTGGTTTATTTCCACGATGGGCAAAACGTTTTGTACAGCAAGGAAGCTTATGCGGGTCATTCCTGGAAGGTGATTCCAGCCATTAAGCGGAATCCCGATATTAGTCGCATGATTGTTGTTGCGATCGATAATGATGGTTTCCAACGCATGAATGAATACTCTGCCTGGAAGTACAAGGAATCCAATATTCCTGGCATGCAATTTGGTGGCAAGGGAGTTGAGTACGGCGAATTTGTCATGGAGGTGGTGAAACCTTTTATCGACCAAGAATACCGGACTCTTGCTGATCGAGAACATACGGCCATGATTGGATCTTCCTTGGGTGGGAATATTACCCAATTCTTGGGCTTAGAGTACCAAGATCAAATTGGTTGTTTAGGGGTCTTTTCATCTGCTAACTGGCTACACCAAGATGCCTTCAATCATTATATCGAACGCAAAAAATTATATGCAGATCAACGGATCTACATCTATGTAGGGACTGAAGAGGCGGATGATACAGATAAAACGCTGATGGCGGGAAATATCAAGCAAGCCTATATTGATTCATCCCTTCGTTATTATCACGACGTTATCCAACAAGGAGTTGCTTTAGAAAATATTGCCATTCGGATTCAATCTGGGGCTATCCACCATGAAGAAGCCTGGGCAGAGCATTTACCGGAATGTCTTCGTTTCTTAGCAGAGAAGTGGGACTAGAAGATTTTAAATTTTTATAATAAAGAAAGAGGAACCTATGAATATTGAACATCTAAGCCACTGGAGTGGCCAACTTAACCGCGAAATGTATCTAAACCGTTATGGGCATGCAGGTATTCCTGTTGTGGTCTTTGCTTCATCAGGTGGAAGCCATAACGAATACTATGACTTTGGTATGATTGATGCTTGTGCTCGGTTTATCGAAGAAGGACGGGTTCAATTCTTTACCCTTTCTAGTGTGGATAGTGATAGCTGGCTTTGTAATTGGAAGAATCCTCACGATCGTGCCGAAATGCACCGAGCGTATGAACGTTATGTGATTGAAGAAGCCATTCCTTTTATCAAACACAAAACAGGCTGGTTTGATCCGATGATGACAACTGGTTGCTCAATGGGAGCTTACCACGCGCTTAATTTCTTCTTGCAACATCCAGATGTCTTCAACAAAGTGATTGCCTTGAGTGGTGTCTATGACGCTCGTTTCTTTGTTGGTGATTTTGGAGGCGATGAAGCCATTTACCAAAATTCTCCATCTGATTATATTTGGAACCAAAATGATGGCTGGTTTATCGATCGTTACCGTCAGGCCGAAATCGTTATTTGTACTGGTTTAGGAGCTTGGGAACAAGATGGACTTCCATCTTTCTATAAACTGAAAGAAGCCTTTGATCACAAAAATATTCCTGCATGGTTCGCTGAATGGGGCCATGATGTAGCCCACGATTGGGAATGGTGGCGCAAGCAAATGCCCTATTTCCTAGGACAAATGTATCTATAAGTCAAAAGGGAGGAGACCTCTATGAATTATCTTGTTATTTCACCTTATTATCCACAAAATTTCCAACAATTCACCATTGAACTAGCTAACAAGGGAATCACCGTCTTGGGGATTGGTCAAGAGCCGTACGAACAGTTAGATGAGCCTTTGCGCAATAGTTTGACAGAGTATTTCCGTGTAGAAAATATGGAAGACTTAGATGAAGTGAAGCGTGCAGCAGCCTTCCTCTTCTATAAACACGGCCCAATCGATCGCATCGAGTCCCATAACGAGTACTGGTTGGAATTAGATGCGGCGCTTCGGGAGCAATTCAATGTCTTCGGAGCTAAGCCAAAAGATCTGAAGAAAACTAAGTTCAAATCCGAAATGAAGAAACTCTTCAAGAAGGCTGGAGTCCCAGTCGTTCCGGGTGCCGTGGTTAAAACAGAAAAAGATATCGACAAGGCTGTGAAGAAGATCGGGTTGCCATTGATTGCCAAACCTGACAATGGAGTAGGTGCAGCAGCGACCTTTAAACTTGAAACACCAGAAGATGTAGATCATTTCAAGGCAGAATGGGATGGACATACGGAGTACTTCTTTGAGAAATTCGTCACTTCTAGCGAGATTTGTACCTTTGATGGTCTGGTTGATCGCGATGGTAACATTGTCTTCTCAACGACTTTTGACTATGCCTATACGCCATTAGATTTGATGCTCTACAAGATGGATAACTCTTATTATGTCCTTAAAGAGATGGATCCAAAATTGCGTCAATACGGGGAAGCGATTGTCAAAGCCTTTGGAATGAAAGAGCGTTTCTTCCATATCGAGTTCTTCCGCGACGGGGATGACTATATTGCAATCGAGTACAATAATCGTCCAGCAGGTGGCTTTACGATCGATGTCTACAATTATGCTCACTCCATTGATTTGTACCGTGGTTATGCTGCCATCGTAGCAGGAGAACCTTTCCCAGCTTCTGAGTTTGAGCCACTTTATTGCTTGGCGACTTCTCGCCGTGCCAATGCAACT
Organism: Streptococcus sp. 210928-DFI.4.42; assembly: GCF_020554365.1. Taxonomy (NCBI): domain Bacteria; kingdom Bacillati; phylum Bacillota; class Bacilli; order Lactobacillales; family Streptococcaceae; genus Streptococcus; species Streptococcus sp. 210928-DFI.4.42. Next base: position 69,655 of record NZ_JAJCHF010000005.1, on the reverse strand, counting down.
TATGTCCTTTCAGAGGAAGAAGTTTTGGCCAAATACCGTGATCAATTCCGTGTGAAGAAAGACATGCCTGCTGCCTTTGCAGAACTTCAGGGAGATTACCTCTATATGCTTACAACACCTAGTCGTGAAGAGTTAGAACAAATGATTCACGACTTTGGCCAACGCCAATCATAAGATGCCGACCGGTAGGATAGGATCCTATCGGTTTTTTATATGTATAGTAAAACTATGAGAAATAAGTTTGTGAAATATTGAATTTATATTAAAAAAAGCCTATAAAACCTTCTTCCAAGGAATAAAGTTTGTGAAATCATTTGAGCATTATTTTTGACAGTGCTTTCATTTTTGGCTAGAATAAAAGAGTATGAATAAATGTTAAGAAAGGCGAAATGATGGCAACATTAGATAAAAGTCTCTTATTGGATATGTTCCGTAAGATGGAAGAAATCCGTCGCATGGACTTAAAAATTGCTCAATTAGTAAAAAAAGGAAAAGTGCCCGGTATGACGCACTTTTCTGTTGGTGAGGAAGCTGCAAACGTTGGGGCTATGTTAGCTCTAAATGAAGATGACCTCATCACCTCAAATCACCGTGGTCACGGACAAGCTATTGCTAAAGGTATTGACCTTAACGGTATGATGGCTGAGATCCTTGGTAAATATACGGGAACTTGTAAAGGTAAGGGTGGATCTATGCATATCGCCGACCTAGATGCGGGTAACCTTGGTGCTAACGGTATCGTAGGTGGTGGTATGGGAATCGCAGTAGGTGCTGCCCTTACTCAACAAATGAAAAAGACTGGTAAGATTGTCGTCTGCTTCTTTGGGGACGGAGCAACCAACGAAGGTGTCTTCCACGAAGCGGTCAATATGGCTTCGATTTGGAATCTGCCAGTTATTTTCTACTGTATCAATAACGGTTACGGAATCTCTGCTGATATCAAGAAAATGACCAATATCCAGCATATCCACGAGCGTAGTGCTGCTTACGGCATTCCTGGAATGTTTATTCCTGATGGGAACAACGTTATTGATGTCTATGAAGGATTTAAGAAGGCAGTCGATCACGTCCGCTCTGGTAAAGGCCCTGTCTTGATCGAGAGTGTCACCTATCGTTGGCTTGGTCACTCATCTTCAGACCCTGGTAAATACCGGACCCGTGAAGAAGTCGAAGAGTGGAAGAAGAAAGATCCAATCGAAAACCTTCGCAAGTATCTCCTTGAAAATGAGATTGCGAGCGCAGAAGAATTGGATCAGATCCAAGAAGAAGTAAAAGAAGCAGTGGAAGCTTCAGTGAAATTTGCGGAAGAAAGCCCATTCCCTCCACTCGAATCAGCTTTCGAAGATATTTACGCAGACTAAGGGGGAGTAGAGAATTATGGAAACTAAATTAATGTCTTTCCGCGATACCATTATCCTTGCTATGTCTGAGGAAATGCGTCGCGACGAAAATGTATTGTTGATGGGAGAAGATGTCGGAGTGTTCGGTGGAGACTTCGGGACTTCTGTAGGGATGCTGGAAGAGTTTGGTCCAGAACGTGTCCGTGACTGTCCGATTTCTGAGGCTGCAATTTCAGGTGCAGCAGCTGGTGCAGCCATGACTGGACTTCGCCCAATCGTTGATATGACCTTCATGGATTTCTCAGTAATTGCCATGGATGCTATTGTCAACCAAGCTGCTAAGACTCGCTACATGTTTGGCGGGAAAGGTCAAGTACCGATGACCATTCGCTGTGCTGCTGGGAATGGAGTTGGATCTGCAGCTCAACACTCCCAATCTTTGGAATCATGGTTTACTCATATTCCTGGTTTGAAAGTTGTTGCTCCTGGTACGCCAGCGGATATGAAGGGACTTCTCAAGTCATCTATCCGTGATAACAACCCCGTTATCATTCTGGAATACAAATCAGAATTCAACCAAAAAGGGGAAGTGCCAGTTGATCCAGACTACACGATTCCACTTGGTGTCGGAGAAATCAAACGCGAAGGAACTGACGTCACTGTCGTAACCTACGGAAAAATGCTTCGTCGCGTGATGCAAGCTGCTGAAGAATTAGCAGAAGAAGGGATCTCAGTAGAAGTAGTAGACCCACGTACCTTGGTTCCACTTGATAAAGAGATCATCATTAATTCTGTCAAGAAGACAGGAAAAGTAGTCCTTTTCAATGATGCCCACAAAACAAGTGGCTATATTGGTGAAATTTCAGCTATTATTTCTGAATCAGAAGCATTTGATTACTTGGATGCACCAATCCGCCGTTGTGCGGGGGAAGATGTGCCAATGCCTTACGCACAAAACCTTGAAAATGCAATGATTCCAACAGTTGAAAGCATCAAAGATGCTATTCGTAAAACATACAACAAAGAATAATACATAACCTAAATTATGTAACATATTCGTGGTTTTATCTTTCATTTTGAAATTGATAAAATGCGATATGAGTGAGTCGAATTGATGATATTCGACGAACGAATTAGTAAGTCTACTAGGTTGACCGCCTGATAGCGGCAACCGTAGCAACTTGAGATACGTGTGTATCCAAGTTGCTTGTAGAATTGAATCCGGACGGAGGACTGTGAAAAAAAGATAGATTTCCTCGTGTTCATCGAACACAGCGTAAATCTCCTATTTTTTCTTTGTCCTCTACGTCCTTAATATCTTAAATTAGAGCACGGGCTAAAAGCTCGGAAAAAAGATAAATCTCCTTGACTTCATCGAAGTCTGCATCGATTTCCTATTTTTCTGTCGCTTTTAAACGCCCTTAGTATCTTATAACTGAATCCGGACGGAGGACTGTGAAAAAAAGATAGATTTCCTTGTGTTCATCGAACACAGCGTAAATCTCCTATTTTTTCTTTGTCCTCTACGTCCTTGATATCTTATAATAGAATAGGAGAGGTCATGGCTGATGATAAGCTAAGAGCGACTCCTGCGGCTAGAAAATTAGCGGATGATCTTGGGATCAACCTCTATGATGTTTCTGGTTCAGGCGCAAACGGTCGTGTCCACAAAGAAGACGTGGAAACCTATAAAGACACAAATGTGGTTCGCATTTCACCACTTGCAAAACGAATTGCTTTAGAACACAATATTGCTTGGCAAGAAATCCAAGGAACTGGTCATCGTGGCAAGATTATGAAGAAGGACGTCCTTGCTTTCCTTCCTGAAAATATTGAGAATGAGACCATTAAGTCACCTGCTCAAATTGAGAAAGTCGAAGAAGTTCCTGATAATGTGACACCTTATGGTGAGATCGAGCGGATTCCAATGACACCAATGCGTAAGGTAATCGCTCAACGGATGGTGGAATCTTACTTGACAGCACCAACCTTTACTTTGAACTATGACGTTGATATGTCTCAAATGTTGGCCCTTCGTAAGAAAGTATTGGATCCAATCATGGAAGCTACTGGCAAGAAAGTCACTGTAACAGATTTGCTTTCTTTAGCAGTGGTTAAGACCTTGATGAAACACCCCTACATCAATGCATCATTGACGGAAGATGGCAAAACCATCATTACTCACAACTATGTCAACTTAGCGATGGCGGTTGGAATGGACAATGGACTGATGACACCAGTTGTCTATAATGCAGAAAAAATGACCTTGTCAGAGTTGGTCGTAGCCTTCAAGGACGTTATCGGACGTACCTTGGATGGTAAACTTACTCCAATTGAATTGCAAAACTCAACCTTTACCATCAGTAACTTGGGGATGTTTGGTGTTCAATCATTTGGACCGATAATCAACCAACCAAACTCTGCCATTCTTGGAGTTAGCGCAACGGTTGAAAAACCAGTTGTTGTGAATGGTGAAATTGTCATTCGTCCAATCATGAGCTTGGGCTTGACCATTGACCACCGCGTTGTCGATGGGATGGCTGGTGCCAAATTCATGAAAGACTTGAAAGCCTTGATTGAAGACCCGATTTCAATGTTGGTCTAATCAACGAGAGAGAATAGAAACAAGAAAAAGAGGGAAATAAAATGGCCTTAGAAGTAATTATGCCAAAAGCCGGCGTAGATATGACCGAAGGACAAATCGTCCAGTGGAATAAAAAAGTCGGCGAATTTGTAAAAGAAGGAGAAGTGCTCCTTGAAATCATGACAGACAAAGTCAGCATGGAGTTGGAAGCGGAAGAAGACGGTTACTTGATTGCTATCCTGAAAGGGGATGGAGAAACTGTTCCTGTAACAGAAGTGATCGGTTACCTTGGTGAAGAAGGGGAAAACATCCCAACCGCTGGAGCAGCAGCACCAGAAACGAGTCCAGCACCAACTGCAGCAAGTGCTTCAAACGATGACAATAAGAGCGATGACGCTTATGATATCGTAGTAATCGGTGGTGGTCCTGCTGGTTACGTATCTGCTATTAAGGCAGCTCAATTAGGTGGTAAGGTTGCTCTTGTTGAGAAATCTGAACTTGGTGGAACATGTTTGAACCGCGGATGTATCCCAACTAAGACTTACCTTCACAACGCTGAAATTATCGAAAATATTGGTCATGCAGCCAACCGTGGTATTATCATTGAAAATCCAAGTTTCTCAGTGGATATGGATAAGGTTCTTGAAACCAAGAACAAGGTCGTAAATACCCTCGTCGGTGGTGTTGCAGGACTTCTTCGCAGCTACGGAGTGGATGTTCACAAGGGTATCGGTACCATTACGAAAGATAAGAATGTCTTGGTTAATGGTTCTGAATTGCTTGAAACGAAGAAAATCATCCTTGCCGGTGGTTCAAAAGTTAGCAAGATTAACGTTCCAGGTATGGAATCATCCCTTGTCATGACCAGTGACGATATTCTTGAAATGAATGAAGTTCCAGAAAGCCTTGTCATCATCGGTGGTGGTGTTGTCGGGATCGAACTTGGTCAAGCCTTCATGACCTTTGGTTCAAAAGTAACAGTCATCGAAATGATGGACCGCATCGTTCCAGCTATGGATGCGGAAGTATCTAAGAACCTTCGTTTGATTCTTGAACGCAAGGGGATGACCATCTTGACCGATACAAAACTGCAAGAAATCATTGAAGAAGACGGAAAACTCCGTATCAAGGTTGAAGGAAAAGACGATATCATCGCCAACAAAGCTCTTCTTTCAATCGGTCGTGTTCCGGATCTTGAAGGAATCGGTGAAGTTGATTTTGAATTGGATCGTGGACGGATCAAGGTCAATGAATACATGGAAACATCTGTTCCAGGTATCTATGCGCCAGGTGATATCAACGGTACCAAGATGTTGGCTCACGCTGCCTTCCGTATGGGTGAAGTGGCAGCTGAAAACGCCCTTAAAGGAAACCATGCTGTTGCCAAATTGAACTTGACTCCTGCAGCCATCTATACACTTCCTGAAGTTGCGGCTGTTGGTTTGACAGAAGAACAAGCTCGTGAAAAATACGATGTTCAAATCGGTAAATTTAACTTTGCGGCGAACGGACGTGCCATTGCATCAGATGCGGCTCAAGGATTTGTTAAAGTTATTGCAGATAAGAAATACGGTGAAGTTCTTGGGGTTCATATCATTGGTCCAGCAGCAGCTGAATTGATCAACGAAGCTTCAACCATCATTGAGATGGAAATCACTGTAGAAGAAATGCTCAAGACCATCCACGGACACCCAACCTTCTCAGAAGTGATGTACGAAGCCTTTGCGGATGTACTTGGCTTGGCTGTTCATTCACCTAAGAAGAAATAGTATTTGAAATGATAGAATGGCTGGACAGCAAATGCTGGACCAGTCTCTATCGTATATAAAGGAATCTTATGAAATACATTATTAATTATTCAAATGATACTGCTTTTAATATTGCTTTGGAAGAATATGCCTTCAAACACCTTTTAGATGAGGATCAAATCTTCCTTCTTTGGATTAACAAACCTTCGATTATCGTTGGTCGTCACCAAAATACCATCGAAGAAATCAACCGTGACTATGTTCGGGAGCATGGGATTGAAGTGGTTCGCCGGATCAGTGGTGGTGGGGCTGTTTATCACGATTTGAACAACCTCAACTACACCATTATTTCAAAAGAAGATGAAAACAAAGCCTTTGACTTCAAGAGCTTCTCAACTCCTGTGATCAACACCTTGGCTCAACTTGGGGTTAAGGCTGAATTTACAGGACGTAACGACTTAGAGATTGACGGCAAGAAATTCTGTGGAAATGCCCAAGCTTACATCAATGGTCGGATCATGCACCATGGATGCCTTCTCTTTGACGTGGATTTGTCTGTCCTTGCTAATGCTCTCAAGGTGTCTAAAGACAAGTTTGAGTCTAAAGGGGTTAAATCGGTTCGTGCTCGTGTGACCAATATCATCGATGAATTGCCAGAAAAAATCACGGTTGAAGAGTTCCGTGACCTCCTTTTGGACTACATGAAGAAAGAATACCCTGAGATGACAGAATATGTCTTCTCGGATGAAGAATTGGCTGAAATCAATCGTATCAAGGAAACCAAGTTTGGTACCTGGGACTGGAACTATGGAAAGTCTCCTGAATACAATATCCGTCGTGGCACAAAATTCCCAAGCGGTAAGGTTGAAATCTTCGCTAATGTCATTGAATCAAAAATTCAAGACATCAAGATTTACGGTGACTTCTTTGGTATTGAAGACGTTGCAGCAGTAGAAGATGTTCTTCGTGGCGTTAAATACGAACGTGAAGACGTCCTCAAAGCCCTTCAAACCATTAACCTAGGTCGTTACTTTGCAGGTATCACTGCAGAGGAAATCGCTGAGGCAGTGGTGGAATAAAGTAAAAGATATCCATTTAACATGGATATCTTTTATCTTAAACTTGATATTTAAATACCATGAGTGTAGAATATAGAGGAAATCTGAACAAAAAGGGGATCATATTCGATGATGAAAATTCCAGTTGAAAATCTTGGTTTATTTGAACAGTTAGATCGTATAGTAGTGGCTTTTTTTAGCAAGCAACAACCTTCAAGTCCTTATGATTTGAATGTCAGTATTACACAAGAACACTTTGACATGAAAAAACAAGAATTAGAGCCAATAGGCTATCAAGCTATCCAAATCCCTTTAGGAATGGCTTTAGATAACGTCATCCAGCAACCACATTATGAAAACCTAATCATTGGTGGTCTTGCTCCCGACGAAATTATAGTCAGTAAAGAAGAATTAATGCCTTTGAAAGATATCGTGGATAGCTTTTGTATTATGTACGCTGCAGCGAATAACAGATTGGAAAATAGTAAAGCTTATGAATTAATGAAAGATAAGACGGTTTATTTTATTGGTAAACTATTTACAGATTTTCCGAAGGCCGGTGATGAAATTGCTTATTTAGGAATTGATCGAATAGCGAGTGACGGAACACCATATGAAGCAGTGAAATGCTTTTTAACAGAAGAGAGTGCAGAGAAGTACAATGGTGAAAAAAGACCGGTCACCCCTGCAAACCTGGCTTATCTAAAATCATTTTGGGGAAAACCAGTCATTATTGAACCACACCGTAATTATTGGATTGAATTTTTATAGAAAGAATAAAAGAGCGTAAGATTCCATATAAAAATCTACGCTCTTTTTCTAATAGAATACATTTTACATAACTTCCGTTATGTAATCTTATAAACTATCCAAGGCATTCTTTTGTTCGTCATTGACAATATGGGTATATAAGTCGGTAACTTGTGTGCTAGCATGTCCCAGCTGGTGGCTGACCAAAACCTGTGATTTGGTTGCATCATAGAGACGCGTTGCTAATGTATGGCGTAGTTTATGGGGCGTCACGCGGACTTTGAAGTCTTCTGAATACTTGGCCACCATTTTTTCAACACTAGAAGCATCAATCCGGTTTGGAACACCTCGATACAAGGTTAAGAATAAAGCTGTATCAGTCTTTTCTGTCTTGTAACGTTTGTCTCGAATAGCAAGATATTGCTCGAGATAAGGCTTAGCAAAGGCAGCAACATTGACTGAGTCTCGTTTTCCACCTTTTCGAGTGACGTCAATGACCATCATCTTAAGATTGAGGTCACGAAGGTCCAAGTTGACTGCTTCAGAGAGACGGACACCAGAGGCAAGAAGGAGTGCGATAATGGCTAAATCTCGCTCTTTATTCTTATTAAAGGAGGATAAGGCGCGATTTGAGAGTGTTTGAGGGTACTCCTGGTCGATATAGTTTAGGAAACCTTCTGTTTCATCTCCTAAAAAGAGTTTTTGCTTGATATTCTCAGCTCGAGCAGCCAAAGTTTCTTTCTTTTTTTTGGTAGCAACCTTCTTCATGACATTACGGTAGAAATAAGGTTCCCCTTGCTCATTCTCAACCTCCTCAGTCAAGTATTTATAGAGACTGGAAAGTGCAGAAAGGGTACGGTTTATTGTCGTTTGAGAAACTCCATTTTTAGTTGTGTTAGCATTAAGCAGAGGACGTTCACGTAGGTAAAGAATAAAGGACTCCATGTCTTTCTTGGTCATGTGCTCCAGAACGTCTAAGGGGATCTCGGCCATGGTGTCAGCATCCGATATACCAGATTCCAAGACCCAGGTGAAAAATCGATCGTATTCCTTTAAGTATTCGTACAAGGTTGTAAAACTGTATGGAACGGCCAATTTTGATTGGTAATATTCCAATACATACCAGGGCATGACTTGTTTGAGTTTATCGATACGTTCTAATAAGATCTCGCGTTTCATGTTTTTCTCCAAATCTTTCTATACTAGTAGTATAGCATAGCCAGATATATTTTTCAAGAAAATTATAGTTTTTCGGAAAGATGTTATAGGGTTTATATAGGACTGTTTTGTATCCCTTTCTATACTAGATCCCTTTTAAACACAAAACAATCAGCAAATCTCATGGATTTACTGATTGTTTTTCTTTTCTAACTTATTTTTCTACATATCGAAATGGAATCTTGCTACCACAGAGCCAATTATAGATTCGATCATTGACTTGAACATTCATAGCTTCGTGGGCATATTCTGGCATGATTAAATGCTCTTTTGGACCTTCTAATCGATTATAAATGGCAAACTGCGTTTCAGGATAACAGACATCATCATCTAGACCTGTAATCATGTGAACCTGTCCTTTGATACGATGGGCAAAATTTTTCACATCAATATAGGCCAAAGTCTGCATCAAACGATCTTCCGTTTCATGGAATGGATCATGGAACTTGAAATAACGGAAAAGCTCGTCATAGGCCTCACTGGTATTTCCGATCTCTAATACCCGTCTGAAATCCGATAAGAATGGATAAATGGCGACTGTTCGTTGGATTCGGGGATTTAATCCAGCAGCAATCAGGGCCAGGGCACCACCTTGAGAGGCTCCGTAGCTGGCAAGTTTGCTGTCATCTACTTGAGGAAGGTTGGCTACAATTTCAATTAACTGGTAAAGGTCTAAGTAGATATCTTTATAAAAGAGCTCATCCGGACCTTCCACGGCTCCACGGATAATCTGTCCTTTTACCGTATTCCCAAGTGGTGAGCGATCTCCGTCCGTTGAATAGCCTGATTGCCCTCTTACGTCCATAGACACAACACCATAGCCAGCTACTGTATAAGCCAGCATGTCGGACCAATCCCAACAACGGCCCATATAGCCGTGAAAATGGAAAACAACGGGAACCTTTTGATCCGTTTTTGGGAGGATCATTCTTGAATAGACAAGGCCATTTCTGGTTCCTTTAAAGGTTAATTCATAACAAATCACATTTGGAATGCTGAAATCTCGTTCTTCGAGCTTGTATTCTGGCAGTTCAGTCATCTTTGCTAGGGCTTGATTCCAAAAGCTATCAAAATCAACAGGAACGTCATCTCGTCCCTTGTATGCTTTCATTGTCTCTAGTAATTTAGGATCTTTCATAAAATCCTCCTTAGGTATGTGTAATCGCTACCAAAAATGTACCATATTTACCTAAGGATTGCAAGAGACAAATAAAAATTACATAACCGAAATTATGTAATTTAATTATAGATTCAAAAATAGACTTAATTGTTTCACTAGATCTGGATTAGTGGGTAAAGCTGAATGATGAGCCTTACGACCGTTTAAATTCACTTCTGTATAGGCCTGATTGTCAAAAATAGATTGTGCTGCTTGTGCGCTAGAAAGAGGGACGATGCCATCTGATTTTCCAGCAAAGCTACCGACAAAATTAAGGACCTCTACTTCTTTTCCCAGGCGATGCTTCCATTTTTGAAAATCGTCAAACATTTCTTGATTGAATTGGTAAGGACTGCCAATAATAGCCAACTTGCTGACGGTTACCTTCTTTTTCTCTAAAAAGCCACTTTCCAATAAACCAGTCAAAACCAGTCCCCCATTGGAATGCCCGACTGCCTTAAACTCTGTAAAATGATAGTGATCAAGAAGATAGGTTAAAGCGATCTTAAGGGATTCGATTTGCTGCTTGATATTGCTGTAGCCATCTCGATTGTTCTCGAAGCCAATTACAATCATCGGATTCGGCTCTTTCGTATTCAGTCTTCCCTCCATCTCTATAGAATCATCTTTGTTGACTTTTATTTTTAAGAGACTCTGTTTTTTTCTAGAAAAGCGATGGAGCATGCGGATGGTTCCATTGAATCGCTGGATACTGGCTGAACTCCCAGGGACAAGGATGATTGGTCTGATCGGAGGTTTCTTCGACCCTTTTGGAAATTCAAAGGGCTTGCTGTGCGAAGAAAACAATCTTGCAAAGAAACGAATGACTTGTTGAAATAGTTTTTTTAACATCTTTCCTCTAGTAGTAGTTTCTAAAAGAACCCAGAACAGTGTGTTCCAGGCCCTTATTAGAAACGATTATTTCCGTTTTTTCTTATTTTTGCGCATTTGTTTGGCCATCTTGTTCATCGCCCGTTTCATCATAAATTCACCGGCTTTTCCTTTGAGACCACCGCCAAACATTTGGCTCATATCAGGCATTCCAGCGCCTCCGCCAAGAGCTGACAAGTCAGGTATCCCACCTTGTCCCATCATCCCTTCAAGAGCAGACATATCAGGCATTCCACCAGGCATGTTTTTCGGCATATTATTTGGATTGAGCCCCATTTGTTTCATCATCTTGTTCATATCACCAGAGAGGACACCTTGCATCATCTGCTTGGCTTGGTTAAAGTCCTTGATGAATTTATTGACTTCGACAAAGGTATTTCCTGATCCAGCAGCAATACGACGACGACGGCTTGGATTCAAGAGATCTGGATTTTCCCGTTCAGCTGGGGTCATGGATGATACGATCGCACGTTTGCGAGCAATTTCGCGTTCATCAACCTTAAGGTTCTTCATAGCTGGGTTGTTGGCCATCCCTGGAAGCATCTTGAGCAGATCTTCCATTGGTCCCATGTTTTGAACTTGGTCTAACTGATCGATGAAATCGTTGAAATCGAAGGTATTTTCCCGCATCTTCTCAGCGAGTTCAAGGGAGCGTTTCTCATCGTATTCTTGAGAAGCCTTCTCGATCAGTGTCAGCATATCCCCCATACCGAGGATCCGACCAGACATACGGTCTGGGTGGAAGGTTTCGATATCAGTGATTTTTTCACCAGTACCAGTGAACTTGATTGGTTTCCCAGTAATCTGACGGACAGAAAGGGCTGCACCACCACGGGTATCCCCATCGATCTTGGTCAAAATGACTCCGGTTACTTCGAGTTGTTCATTGAACTCACGCGCCACATTGGCCGCTTCTTGACCGATCATGGCATCGACAACCAAGAGGATTTCGTTTGGCTCAGCAAGGGCTTTGACATCTCGCAATTCGCCCATGAGTTTTTCATCGATTTGCAGACGACCAGCCGTATCGATCAAGACATAGTCATTGTGATTGGCTCTCGCCTGCTCCAAACCTTGACGAACAATCTCTACCGCAGGGACTTCTGTACCAAGTGAGAAGACAGGAACATTGATCTGTTGACCAAGGGTCTTCAACTGGTCGATGGCTGCTGGACGATAGATATCGGCTGCAATCATCAAAGGACGTGCGTTTTCTTCCTTGACCAATTTGTTAGCCAATTTCCCAGCAAAGGTTGTTTTACCAGCCCCTTGAAGACCGACCATCATGATAATAGTTGGAATCTTAGGCGACTTGATAATGTCTGCTGTCTCAGAACCCAAAATGGCTGTCAATTCTTCATCGACAATCTTCACGATTTGTTGGGCAGGATTCAGGGTTTCAATGACCTCATGACCTACGGCCCGCTCGCGGACGCGTTTGATAAAGTCTTTTACAACAGGGAGGGCAACGTCGGCCTCTAAGAGGGCTAGACGAATTTCTTTGGTTGCCTCTTGGACATCCGCTTCAGAGATTTTCCCTTTCTTACGAAGATTTTTAAAGACGTTCTGTAAACGTTCGGTTAAACTTTCAAATGCCATTATTTTCTCCTATTTTTTCAATTCAGTGGAAATCGTCCGAAATGTTGCAAACATTCTAGTTCTTCGGGTGTGACTTCTTTCATGATTTCATTTGGATATCCCCAACAGCTAAAACCTATTTGCATAGCTTTGGAGATATCATTGGGCGAGATAATCTGTAGTCGAGTAGGAAATACTTCCTCTGTGACTAATAGTTTGCAAGGTATTCCTTGATAAATGACGAGACTGCCCATAATCACTCCCGATTGTCAATGCTTGATAAAATTTCAACCTGCTCTTGTAGAAAAGTATCTTCCGGATAGCGTTCTAAAATCTGATCAAAAATCTGGCTGCGTACAATGTAATCGGAATACATATGGAGTTTCATTTCGTAATCTTCCAAAATCTTTTCTGTACGTTTAATATTGTCATAGACCGCTTGACGGCTCACTCCAAACTCTTCTGCAATCTCAGCCAAGCTGTAGTCATCTGCGTAGTAGAGCTCGATGTAGTTCATCTGCTTGTCCGTCAAGAGCGCTGCATAAAACTCAAAGAGCGCATTCATTCGGTTGGTTTTCTCAATTTCCATACCTTTCATTATATCAAAAAAGCCCGCTAAAGACTAGCGGGACTTGATGCTTTTTGAGCTTGAAATAAGAGGATTCATCATTAAAGTTTCAGTGCCAACATATTGACCGTCATCCCTGCTGCAGTTCCCATCAAGAAGATGGTATCGCCTTCCTTCACATTGCCATGATCAAGCGCATAGGCTAAACCAAAAGGAACAGCAACGGAAACCATATTTCCATAATCGCTGACAATATTGAGATACTTGTCTTTTCCGACGCCTAATTTATCCATGACCAAAGGAAGAGCACGGCTGGCCTGGTGAGGAATAATATAGTCTACAGCATCTTTAGAAATGCCTGATTTTTCTTGGAATTCTTGGAACATTTCTGGAATAACACGGGCAGAAAGTAAGAGGATTTTCTTCCCTTTCATATCAAACATGAAATCCGTCTTGGTTGCTTCAGAGTACAATTTCGGATGATAAGCTGTCAAACCACCACGAATTTCAGTATCATGGGCTCCCTCAGACCAAGTACGTTGCATACTGGCAATGATTCCTTTATCTTCCTTTGTTGCTTCAAAAATAAAGGCTGCAGCTCCATCACTAAACAATTCAAAGCTTTCTTTTTGTTTAGGATTCAGCCCTAGGCTCCCTACTTCACTGGATACAATCAGAATCCGTTGGTATTCACCACCTTCAATCAGATAAGAAACAGTGCTTAAAGCAGATACAAAACTGGTACAAGTGGTATTGATATCCATAGCAGGAATCGTCAGTCCCTTGGCCACGCGCTCATGGATCAGAGCTGCTGTACAAGGAATGGGCTGAACGCCAACCGCACTAGCCGAAACCAGGCAGTCGATGTCTGCCATCTTAAGTCCTGCATGGTTTAAAGCCGCTTCAATCGCACGCGCTGCAAGATCAATCTGTGTTTCTTCTCCTTCTTTCACGCGGTAACGAGTTTGGTCTTTGAAAGTCACGGTATGAGCTGGAAGCGCTGTTCCATAGCCTTTAATTTGCAAATGTCTTTTTACAGTAGTCATAGGATTCTCCTTTTATTGAAGTCGTTGAACACGTTTTAATTTACGTGTTGGGTCCCATTGGTAATTGATAAAATGAATACTTGGGAGAATGAATTGTTTCTGCTGAGCTAAGAGTTCAAATTGAGCAAAAATCGCTTGCTCCATAGACTCTGTCCGGTGACTCAAGGCAATGGTAATGGATCCATCTGTCAACTGAGTTACTTGATAGTCCTGAATATTTTCGACAAAGAGAATACACCGTCGAATAAAATCCGGATAGATCATTTGGCTACTGCCATCGTCTTTTTTGAAATAGAAGATATCATCTGATCGTCCTTCGATCTTTGCGATTCGAGTAAAGACGGAACCGCAAGGGCAAGGAGACTTTTCTTCCACCAAAATATCATTGAGGCGGTAGCGATAGATGGGTTGACTGGTTCGTTTGAAATCCGTAATAATCGGATAAAAGCGGCTATCATCTAGATACTCTTTTTCGACATACAAAATATCTTCGTTGAGATGTAGATTGCCTTCTGAACAGGTACAAGCTAAAAATCCTTCTGTCGCTTGGTAGACCTGATCAAGCTTGTCTAGTTGAAAAGCTTTGGCTATGATCTGAGCATCTCGATCTTCTAGGATCTCTGCGACAGAAACGACCTTGACGGGTTGAATCGCAAGTTGCTGATTGCTGACATAGTTGGCTAACTCAATCAAGGTTGAAGCTGGTGCAACCACAATGGTTGGTTGATAGTCTTTGAGACGCTCTAAATGCTCCTTGCTATCCTTGAAAATATCAAAATATTCCAAGCGAATCAGGCCTGAATTAATGGTTTGATAGAGTTCATTGTCCGCTCGTAAGAAAAAGGCAATGCGATGACCAAAGAGTTTTCCTTTCGGTAGCATCTTGGCTAGAATCGCTGCAGCCCACATACTTCTTTCTTTTTCTGTGGTGACAAAAACTCCTCGGTGGCCGGAGGTTCCAGAAGACAAGCCTACTGCTACTTCTCCATTCATCACAGTAAAATCTCGCGTCTGTTCTCCGCGAATCGCCATCTCTAAAGCCTGATCTCGATCCACTCCCAGGGTATTGAGTTCATTGAAATGTGTCATCATGAAGGTTTTATCCATGGTTCCAAAGGATTCGGGAGAATGGGTTTGAAAATAGGGGGATTGAGAAGTGATAAATGCATGGTAGCGTGCCAATTGCTTTTTTTGGTACCTTTCTAAGGCTTCCCTTGAACGGAATCGATGGCACCATCTGGTTTCAATAAAGGTTTTCAGAAAGACTATTTTTTTCATTTAAAATCCTTTCAATCCGATCTTGCGGGTCGTGGCTGACCACAACTTGAATGCCATCTTGCAAGAGTGTTTCCAGCAAATCAGCTCCTTTTAAATAAGCCTTCTTATCATCCTGAACCAAGGAAGGAGTGAGACGCATTTGCCGTGTGAAAGGCAAGAGGTCTACTCCCCAAGAAAGATCTGCTCCGATGAAGAGTTTGAGCTCATCCAGATAAAGACAACCTTGCCCTCTCGCATGTCCATCGATGGACGAAACAAGGATGCTCCCATCTCCAAAAAGATCCGCAGTCGGGCGATAGGGGAAAGCAGGATGCCTTTGATCTGCTTTGAGACAAGTCACTCGATCTTTGAAATCAGCTGGCAAAAACTCTTTAAAAATCAGATCTTTAAATTTCGGTTTTTGGTACACCTCATAGACTTCCCGGGTAACAAAGAAATGAGCATTTGGAAAAAGTGCTGCTCCGCCGAGATGGTCAGGGTGCAGATGCGAAAGAATCACATAAGTAATTTCTGCTGGATCAATCCCACGCTCTTGCAATAAATAATCGATCTGGTCTTCTTTTTTCATCTGCATTGGGGTGGCTAGACGGTACCAGAAATACCGTGCTTTTTTATTAATCTCGAAGTGATAGCCGGTATCATACAAAATATAGCCTTTTTCACGATGATGAATCAAAAAGACACCTGCTGGAAATTGCATTTTTTCATTCGGAATCCCTTTAAATAAGAGACCAGAATGACTGCTACAATAGCCTGCTGGAAAATAATCAATGCGCTTGATCATGTTGGACATAGTTGTCAATCCCTTCTTCAATGGTCATTTTTGGATAGTAGCCAAGTTCGGTTTGGGCCTTTTGAATATCGAGGGTTTGGCTATATCGAAGGAGATAATAGGTATAGCGAGTCAATGGAGGTTCAGCTTTCAGATGGAATAATCGATACACTCCTTCAAGGCTATAGGCCGCACCTGCTATAAGACCTGCCGGAATTTTCCGATAGCGAATCGGCTCTCCTAATCCCTTTAATGTTGTTTCGATCAAATACTTAAAGGTCTTTGGTTCTCCATTTGTAATATTATAAACTTGTCCGTGTGCTTTTTTTGCTTCCAGAGCCAAGCGAATGGCTAGGGCAACATTTTCCACACAGGTCATATCCATGAGCTGCTCTCCTCCTCGAATCAAAGGAATTCCAATTTTTCGACTGAGGCGTAAGACACGAGGCAAAATGCTGGTATCCCCCACACCAAATAATCCTCTAGGACGCAAGATGATACTTGGCACATCCGGATAGTCAGAAAAAAGTTTTTCAGACGCCAATTTGCTTCGGATATAATTGTTGAGGTGATTTTCTTTTGGAGCATCGCTTTCCTTAATGTTTAATTGGTCTTTTCCAGCTGCGTAAATACTGGGAGAAGATACGTAAACCAAGCGTTTTACCGCATATTCACGGCACAAGTCAAGGACATTTTTAGTGCCAACTACATTCGCCTGATAGAAGGCCTTCCAAGGTCCCCAGGCAGTGGATAAAGCTCCAGCGTGAACCACAGCATCAACAGACTGAAAGGCTTGTCTTAATTCCTCAATAGCGCTCAAATCCCCTTTGATAAATTGGACGCGATCATTTTCCAGAGTCTTCCCAATTTTTTCATTTCGGCCAAAGGCTACAATGGTATAATCGTGAGCCAACAACTCATCGATCACATATTTTCCAAGGAAGCCAGTCGCACCTGTTACAAGTATTTTCATAGTTTCCCATCCGTTCCACGTCTTAATAATCGTTGAATTTCAAACTCCAAGGTATCCAACGGCTTGTAGGTTTTTGAAAGTTTGTTTAGTCTTTCTAACTTTTCCCAAGATTCTTTTTCTAATAGGGCATTAAAACCTGCTTGAATCTCTTCGGTGCGATTGCGATGAGCTTGAAAGGCAATTCCTGCTTCTACTCCTCGAATCGCATAGTCAAATTGGTCATAATCATGTGGCAAGATCAAGGCTGGTTTTTTAAATTCGATACACTGATAAAAGATTCCAGCTCCTCCATGGTGAATGACATAGTCCATCTGCGGAATATATTCTTTGTAGGGTAGATATGAGACAACCGTCACATTTGGCGCTACTTCTTCTTCAGAGAATTCCTTTGCCCCATCTCCTAAGGTGACGAAAAAGTGACATTCTGGATGCTCTTTGGCCAACTGCTTGGTTTGTTCTAGCAAATTCTCCTTTGCCCAAGGCAACTGGGTTCCACATGTCACGAGTACCTTCGTCTTGTCCTCGTAAGGACTGAGATCTAAAGGATAATCTTCAGCTTTTTCAAGAGAAGTCCCCAAAGGGCCAAGCCACGCATATTGATGAGGGAAGTGTGTTTTCAACTCTAGCTCCATCATCCCAATTCCAAAGATCGCATAAGGAGAGTAGATGGTCTCCACTCCATTTTGATTGTACAACTTGAAATTGTAACGTTTTAAGCGTTTGCGTAAGAGGAAAGCCCCACAGTATTTTCCAATGCGCGTGAGTTTACGGCATAGTGCTTGGATCTTCTCTTCCTTCTTCGTGCGCGCGATTCCCATCCCTCCGAAGAAGCAAGGAGGACCATAAGGAGTTTCGATTGCAAATTGGGTTGCCATGGTGGTAATCCAAGGAATTTCCAACTCTTCTGCCACAAATCCTGCTGATAGAGTGATAAAGTCAGCAATGACAATATCTGGACGGTTGACACGCCACTCCTCTAGCAATTGATCCGATACATGATTAATCAAATCAAGACTCCTAGACAATTGCCGATAAGCTGAAAAGAGATTGTATTTTTTATCGTTATTAGCCACACGTTCAAATTCTTCTACTTTGTCCTCTAGAATCGGAACGACCGTGAAGCCGAGACTTTCTGCGACGGCTTTTTTCTGAGGACCCGTGAAAATTCGGATTTCCATAGTTGGATCATCTAATAAGGGTTTAACGAGATTTAAAGTTGGGTACAGATGCCCACTCAAGGGAACAGCTACCACATCGATTTTAATTTTTTTCATTTTTTCCTGCCTTATATCTTTTTTTAGATCTAAAACTAGCTTCTATCTATTAATTCGTAAAAAAAATCAAAAATTGAAGAAAAAATAAAATTTTTTTAAATCTTTTATTTTTGACCGTACTATCACTATTTAGAAAGAATGATTTCAACCTAAAAAAAGCTCCCAAATGCCAAAGAGAGTGAGCTCTCACACATTTGAAGAGTTTTCTATTTTTACGATTTGCGAGCTTAGTTATTTTCTAAATAAAATTCGAACCGCTCGCCGACATACTGACTTTTTACATACTCAAAAGCCGTCCCATCTTCAAAATAGGAAACCTGTGTCAGACCTAAAATAGCCTGCCCTTTTGAAATCTGTAAGTACTCCGCAATCTTATCCTTGGCCAATCGCGCATAGATGGTCTGGTGCGACTTTCCAATCTTATAACCATGACGCTCCAAGGTTTGGAAGAAATGGCTGGTAACCTCTTCGCGATTGAAATTCTTAATAAATTTCTCTGGAATAGAGGCCACTTCATAAACAACAGGGATCCCATCAGCATACCGGACCCGCTCCATCCGAATGATGGTCTCTGTCTTATCAATGCCCAATTTGTCCACTTCTTGGAGGCTAGGAATGGTTTTCCGGTATGAAATCACTTGGCTAGAAGGTTCCTTGCCTTGCGATTTCATAATTTCTGTAAAACTGGTTGTCCCCCGCATTTTTTCTTGGACGCGCGTGCTAGTGATAAAGGTACCACTTCCAACCCGTCTTTCAAGCACTCCTTCTTCGACCAGAAGGGTAATAGCTTGCCTAAGAGTCATCCGACTCACTTGAAATTTCTCAGCTAGATCGCGTTCGCTGGGAAGACGCTCCCCGATTTTCCATATTTTTTGATCAATCTCAGACTTAATCTGATCATGAATTTGAATGTAAGCTGGAATCATAACCTTGCTCTTTCTCTGTGTTATCTCTATTGTAGCGTAAAATTCCTAATTCTTCAATCAGAGATTGGTAAAGACAAGGCTTTTGTGTTAGAATAGAGGAAAGTAAATTTCTTTAAGAAGGGGATAAGATGACAAACCTATCAACTGATTTGCATGATGTTGAAAAAATCATCGTGCTTGACTACGGTAGCCAATACAATCAGCTTATTTCACGTCGGATTCGTGAAATTGGAGTCTTCTCAGAGTTGAAGAGCCACAAGATTTCTGCTGATGAAGTTCGTGCAATCAATCCAGTTGGGATCGTTCTTTCAGGTGGACCAAACTCTGTATACGAGGAAGGTTCTTTTGATATCGATCCTGAAATTTTTGAACTCGGTATTCCAATCCTTGGAATCTGTTACGGGATGCAATTGTTAACCCATAAATTGGGTGGGAAGGTCGTTCCTGCAGGTGATGCTGGTAACCGCGAATATGGTCAATCTGAACTGAATTTGACAGAATCTTCTGCTCTTTTTGCCGGCACACCAGACAAACAATTGGTCTTGATGAGCCACGGGGATGCTGTTACAGAAATTCCGGCTGACTTTATCCGCACTGGTACTTCTGCTGACTGTCCATTTGCATCGATTGAAAATCCAGACAAGAAAATCTACGGAATCCAATTCCACCCTGAGGTTCGTCACTCTGTTCACGGTTATGACATCTTGCGTAACTTTGCCTTGAACATCTGTGGGGCTAAAGGTGACTGGACCATGGACAACTTCATTGACATGCAGATCAAAAAAATCCGTGAAACCGTCGGAGACAAACGTGTCCTTCTTGGTCTTTCAGGTGGTGTTGACTCTTCCGTTGTTGGGGTTCTCCTTCAAAAAGCCATCGGCGATCAATTGATCTGTATCTTTGTAGACCACGGTCTTCTTCGTAAAGGAGAAGCTGACCAAGTGATGGATATGCTTGGTGGTAAGTTTGGTTTGAACATTGTCAAAGCAGATGCTGCAAAACGTTTCCTTGATAAGTTAGCAGGTGTATCTGATCCTGAGAAAAAACGGAAGATCATCGGTAACGAGTTTGTTTATGTCTTTGATGACGAAGCAAGTAAACTCAAAGATGTGAAATTCTTGGCACAAGGAACTCTCTACACTGACGTGATCGAGTCTGGTACGGATACTGCTCAAACTATCAAGTCTCACCACAATGTGGGTGGACTTCCAGAAGACATGCAGTTTGAACTGATCGAGCCACTGAACACTCTTTACAAGGATGAAGTTCGTGCGCTTGGTACAGAGCTTGGCATGCCAGACCACATCGTATGGCGCCAACCATTCCCAGGACCAGGTCTTGCCATCCGTGTTATGGGAGAAATCACTGAAGAAAAACTCGAAACCGTTCGTGAATCTGACGCTATCCTCCGTGAAGAAATCGCCAAAGCTGGTCTTGACCGCGATATCTGGCAATACTTCACTGTCAACACAGGCGTTCGTTCAGTAGGTGTTATGGGTGACGGCCGTACGTATGACTACACTATTGCCATTCGTGCTATCACTTCTATCGATGGAATGACAGCAGACTTTGCGAAGATTCCATGGGAAGTCCTCCAAAAAATCTCAGTCCGTATCGTAAATGAAGTTGACCACGTCAACCGCATCGTCTACGATATCACAAGTAAACCACCTGCAACTGTAGAGTGGGAATGATTTATAAACATGATTTGAAGTGAAATGGTTGTTTTAACAGCATTTTCAGTTATTATAAAAGGTTAAAAATCAGTCAAAATTGATTGGTTCCCCACCAAAAACCCCACCAGAATTTTTCTGATGGGGTTTTTATATTAAATTTTCGTTTTCTTAAAACTACTTCTATAGTGAACCTGAAAAAAACTCTTTTCTGTTAATAATCTTATCCTTATTATTTTTGACACTAAAACTAAACTTCAAGTAAATACTCTGAGTATTCAAAGATTTAATTTATCCAAAAATTGTTTTTCGCTCTTTTTTATACTATCCACAAATTCTTCGTATCTAGTAGCTTCTGGTATTTTGAGTCCAATCTTTTCTACTCGTACATCTATCTTTTTTGTAGGAGATGCTTCAGCAGCTACTCCTTCCATCAGATAGAGTATTTTATGATATTCCTCTTTTGAAGGATGGAAAAAATACGCTTGTTTACAATCAAATCGAAACATGTAGGATAAAATCTGAGAATAGTCGCTGTTTTTAATATTATTTTGAGGTTTATATTTTGCATCAGCAACTACTCGATTATCTGGTAATTTCCCTATAAAGTCTGGATAAATTCTTCCGTTACTGTTATTAAAATAATAATGAGGCATAGTACCTACTTTATTTTGAGGATGATAAAAGTGATCTTTTATTAATAAGTTTAGATACTCTTCCCATAACCAAGCAATATCTATAATGATTCCATGTACTTTCTGGTCGTTAGCTCCGAAGCTAATCCTCTCATCAGTCAATATTTGAAGGCATAGAGTCTGCAACTGAGTGTATTCTTCATAGAATCCATGCTTTATAGTATTAAATCTATTCTCAAATAACACATCTTCTAAATCATAATGAGAATAACTTGGAGTCAACTCTTTTATCCTCTTTACATTATTTCGAATAGTTAAACTTTCATTTAGTAAAAAAGGTCTTGTAACTTCAATTTTTTCAATGGTATGTCGAATCAATTGATTTAATTTATTGTCGAACGAATACTCCCGAGTATTGTATGCAACATTTCCAACAAAAGGTACATTCTGTCTAATGTGTCTGTTGATATCCATCTGACCTCGAACATTACTATTATTATAGGAATGATAAACATATTCCTTATAGAACCCTTTTCTCATAGCTTCCTCTAAATAATAAGGAAATAAATACACTAAAAGATCATAATAAGAATGATTATCAGATGATGAAATTTCATTGATTGTTACATTATAGTGAAGCACTTTTTGTAACATATAATTTAAAAAATAATCCTCATCTTTCGACTCAAAAAACCGAGTATGAATATGGATTTCATTCTCACCATCGCTCAAAAATCCCACTATATTACAAGTCTTAGTTTCACCATTAAACGTCCTAAATATGCAATTATCCTCATCTAAATCAGCAGAGTTCTTTAGTAAAGGCGGAAAAATGATAAACCTTTCCTGATCTAAGGTAGATAAAGATTTATTTGCTAGTTCATTAATAATTGAATGACCTACATTACTTTGTTCAATTTCTGTGTTATCACTTATTTTAAGCATAAACTAGTCCTCACTAGTTCCAAAATAAGCGTTTTCCAAGGCTCTCATCTTGTCATTGGCTAATCTTTCACCTCGGAAATAATCATTTAGTAGAGGTTTTAACTTATAATCCCAAAGATTTTTAATTGATAATGTTCCTTCATCGAGATTCTTAAAATAACTAGCACCAATCTGATAATCTTGAGTTAAATGTCCTTCTTCAACAATTGCATTATTTAATCGATACATTATTTCTTTTGTTTCTTCATTAAGCTGCATATTTTGAGCAGACTGATCCGCTGTGATTTCTACAAAAGTAAATCTGCGTCTCATTGCGAAATCAAAGGTCTCAACTGAACGGTCTATATCATTCATTGTTCCTATAATATAAACATTTTCTGGTATATATAACTTTTCCTCAGAATTATAAGGTGTACTTACTGCTCCTTTAAATCCACGATAGTCTGGATCTATAGAAAAGAAGAGTTCTCCAAAAATCTTTGAAATTTCACCACGGTTAATTTCGTCAATGATAAAGACAAACTTATCTTGATCGTTCTTAACTTTGCCAACTATATAGTCTTCAAGTCCAAACTTTTCTCTCAAGTGTTTAACAACTGCTTTTCTATAATTGTCAAGTCCCCCTTCTGGAACACCTGGCAAACCTCTATAAACATTATATATTTGGTTATAATTAAGATATTGGGTGGTACCTTTTTTGAAGACTCCTTGTATACCATTCTTATCATAAGAAACTATATTCCCCATTGGCTTACCAGTCAATGTTTTTAATTCATTATACCCTTGTGAAGTTTCCATCGCTTCAGTAACTGCTTCAAAAAATTTTCCCCATGCCTGAGCAAAGTTATCTTGACGGTCTGCAGTCTCAAATTTTTGGGCTTTTCCAATAAATTCTTTGAACTTCCCAGGTTTTAGACTAAAACCAATTTGATTATTCTCTGCCTCTGAAGGACGAAATCCTTCAACAAAATCAGTATAATCATATGAAGGATGAAACTGGACAAAATCAATTTGATTGATTTCATTCTGTGAAAGACTATTAATATCACTAGTTCTACCGTTAGAAACAATATATGATGCAATCTGTTTAGAAAGGTAGGTTTTACCAGTTCCCGGTGCTCCTCGAAATACTATGTTTTTTGAAGATAATAAAAGATCGGAATAACTCCTTATATGTTCTTCTATAGCCATTGTTTGTGAACCAGACTCCATAACTTCATTCTCCCCACCTTTGTCTTTATAAATTAAAATAAATTTATCACCTTCAGTACCAAATCTTTTTAAACATTCCTTTACAAATATGAGAGTTGAAAATATGTTCCAACAGTAAAAAACCAAAGATTCGCCGTTCTCACATTCATAGGTTAAGTATTCAAGAGTATTTCTATTTTCTTTGAAATCATCAATACTAGAAAATATTCCCTGTATCATGTCATCTGTTGGCCTATATTTACAAATTGGAAACTTCTTCCGTTCTTCATTTGAAAGTGCAAGTAATTGTTGTTCAAATATTTGACAAGTTAAACGAGGTAAAGTTTGATTAGATATTTTTCTTTCAAATTTTTTTTGTCTTCTTTTAATGATTTGCCCATCTGCTGTTTCAAACTTAACATCTATAATTTTATAATCATCACCTAAACTTAAATTATCCATTGTAAAGCGACTATCCGTCGAATTAATCTCATTACTAGATATTGTTAATTCATACTTTTCTAACATTCCCATATTCACACATTACATCCTTAGTTTACTACTAATTTTGATTCTATAT
The DNA here is from genome assembly GCF_020554365.1 of Streptococcus sp. 210928-DFI.4.42. Lineage (NCBI taxonomy): Bacteria > Bacillati > Bacillota > Bacilli > Lactobacillales > Streptococcaceae > Streptococcus > Streptococcus sp. 210928-DFI.4.42. The sequence continues at coordinate 45,468 of NZ_JAJCHF010000005.1, read as the reverse complement.
AATGATTATATCATATAAAATAAATTTAATTTTGAATGACAAACATTCAAACCTTCAGATAAGTACCTCAAATTGAACTTCCAACAAATTAAGGGGTTTTATTATCAAAATTATCTTCGTAGAACCTTAAATAATTAATAAACAATATAAACCTAATTAAAAATAAACTAAAAGGACCTAGGCTGCAACGTACAGAACTAAATCCTTTAGTTAAATTATTTTCTATTCACTTCATGTTTTAGATACGAAAGTTCTTTGTACAATTTCGTAAGTTTTAATTTCAATCAACTAGAATCTTACCCAAAATATTTATCTACTAATTCTTGGATTTTCCCTTCTTTAGCAGCTGGAATGGTATCTTCTAAAACAAAATTATTTCTACTGATGTCTTGGGAGAGATTTCCAAAGATAAAATTAGTGGAAATATTATAGATAATCTCTGAGGGCGCAAATCCATAAACTTGATTTTCTAGGATATGTTTTAAGCGTTCTTCAGGATTTGGAAATGCATCTTTCAAGCCATTGCTGTTATATAGCCGCTTAACGAGTTCTGCAATATAGAGACCTGACTTCATGTACAAATCAATGAATGTCTTAGATGGGTCATCAAAGATTCCTGGGTTTTCTTTCTCAAGATCATCTACCATTCTCCTCACCACACGTTTAGGAGTGAAAATCTGGTTGGTCTTCTGCGGTGGAATATAGTCAAAGATGTCTTCTTTTTGATCTTTAAAATAATCTGCCAACTCCTCTTTCTTACGAAGAAATTCTTGAATGGCCTCATCGAATGTTGCTCGATCAAAAAGATGTCCTGCAAAATCTTGCCCACCATCTCTTAAATAACGAAATTGATCAATCGTAATCCCCGTTACTTCAAAGAAGACATGCTCAGGAACAAAGGTGTCAAAATTATCAAGAGTTAGAGATTTATCACCATAGGCCATGATAAAGCTAGGGATTGTTCGTGCAAAGCCTCTAAGGTGATCACGAATCTCATCCTGAGCTGATTGTTTCAACTGCTCCACACGTTTGACCTCAACCTGTTCGATAAACTTCTCAGGCATCTTTTCCACTTCTTTTTTGAGTGTTTGTTCTAGTTTTTCTTTGTGAATGAGATTATTTTCTTCTATACGTTTTTCAAGATCTTCTTGAATCTTATCTTGTTGCTCTTTACCATTTGCTTCCTTGAGTTGTTGCTGCAACTCTTCCTTGATATGAGCTTCAGAAATTTTACGTTTAATATCATTTTTTCGAACTTCGTTCTCAAATGTTGCTGCAATTTGTTTCTTGATGTGGTCTGTTTCCCGAGTTTTCAGATCATATCCAGCTTTCAATTCCTCTACAATCACTGAAGAAACTGTCTGGCTCAAGTCATTAACTAGTTGTTTTTGAGTTCGTTCCTCATCTTTTGTGACTAATTCAACAACAGACTGTCCAAGTCCATAAATTTTTTCACCAAAAAGTCGCGTTTGTTGATTGATCACGATTTCATGGTCAACAACTGCATTGCCCTCATCATCCACTGTAACATCTGAAAAATCTAGTAACTCAGAAGACGTTTGTAACTTGCCTTCCTTTTCTACTGGTAGTTCATTTAAAATGTCTAGAACGGTTTGACTGGCTTGGAAAATACCACTGATATTATCAAAAAGGAGATTGGACATAAATCCTCGTTTGAGGACTTCTCTAGCTTTTATCTGACGCGGTATAGTCAGAACTGCCTTAGCATCAATTTCAACCATCTTACCTGCACGGTCTTCTGCTATGACAGGGAAGAAATTTAGTAATTCTCTAATGTTTTCTTCGCGAGTTGCTGAAGTTCCTCCACCTCCTGCAGTTGCAAGTGATAAGTTATTCGCAAACTCATCAAAGAGAATCAAGGTTCTTTCTGGCGCAAAGTCAAAGACATAGGCTCTTTCTTTGCGGAAGTGATTTCCTTTGCTATCACTCCATGAGTATGGGTTTTGAGCACGGAAGGCAGCCTGCATATAAAGGGCAGGTGATTTCAAGTTTGATAACATCAATACGCCTGTCCATTCAGGGATAGTTACACCTGTCGTTAACTGACCGACGGATAGGGTAATGGTTTTATCATTCTCTGCTATCGCTTTTCTAACCAAGTCTAAGGATTTGAGTGTAACCTTATCATCTTCCTCAGACATACGCCCGTCACCAGCAGCTAGAACAATCTCATAGTTTTCATAAATGGGATGCTCTTCTAGTAGTGCTTTTAAGGCTTTAGCTGAGGCTACACGCTCTAACAACCAAAAAGTATGTTTTAGTTCATTTCGAAGTTCTTTGGTTGAAAATGGATATTTTTCATTACTTGATAGAGTATCTAACCAATTTCTGACATCTTGCTCATGGATGAATTTCCCTTTATCATCTGTAGCGAAAAATTCACTCAAGTCAAAAGCATAGTCGATGTTCTCTCCATCAAGTTGAGCACCTTTTTCTATCTCCTCACCAATCATCTGAGACATTTGATAGGTAAAGAGATTTAACTGAGGCAAGCTTTCATAAGGATTTTCCTCTTCTTGTTCAGGCGACCAAGTGGATTTGGCAGCCTGCTCATCCGCATAAGACCAGTTGTAGATCTGCTCCTCTGTAAAATCTCCCTTGGCTAGTGCCTTAAATGGGGTTCCAGAGAGATGCAAGGTAAAGTTTCGACGGATTTTATTAAAGGCCTGATCTGTCTTGAAGGTATCTACTCCTTCGTGAGCTTCATCGATAACTAGCAAATCCCAATGTAGATCAGTTACCCATTTAAGTTTATTGTGCTCTCCACCAAGATAAGCAGAGCCTTTCAAGTCTTGGAGACTGATAAAAGCAAGTTGTCTCACATCGTCATCTAAAATACCAACAAATTCTTTTCGTGACAAGGTTGGCCGATTTTTAAGACTGTCTGATTCTGAAACAAACTTGTAAGTCGTTTGACCTGCTATGAATTTTTCAAAATCATCATACCATGAGTTGGCAATGGCAGGTCTGTTTGTTACAATCAGGACATTGACAGCATCCATTCGACGAGCTAGGTCATAGGTAGATAAGGTTTTACCAAAACGTGGCTTGGCATTCCAGAGGAACTTGCCTCCTGGATGATTCTTGAAATAAGCTAAGGTCTTAGAAACTGCTTCTTCTTGCTCTTGTCGCAGAGTATAGTCCTGTCCTTGACCAGGCTGATACCCTGACAAATCATGCTGAACAAACTTATCGAAGAGATTTTTAGATTTTTCAGGAGTCCCATTAAAGTAAAACCATTCCGTCTTAGGACGACGCTCCACATCATGGAAAGAAAGGAAATGGTGGAAGTCATGGTCTTTAAAAGTCTTTCCTTTATCAGGTTCTTCCGTATAGGCTGCATCCCCAGTCCATAAGACATCTGTATCTATATGAGCAGTATGCGTTTGTTCTTTAATCCGTTGTGTAACATCACGCTCCGTATAACCAATCTTAATCCAGCCCTCATTGCTAGTTACCGTAGGGGTGGTGTAAGCATAGATTTTAGGATGAATTTCTTTAGAAGTTTTAATTTTTACCATCAATCCATCTCCCTTACATGCGTCTCAATAAAGGCAATCTCTTCAGGAGAAAGATCATATTTTTGATAGAGCTGACGGTCAATATCAGCCACTGATTGTGTCCAATCAATGTCCGAATTGACCGTAAAGTCTTGGAGTGGGATATAATGCCATACTGCTTTCGTGTTATCTTGAGTAATTTTCAAAATTCCAAGCATTGTGCGTAAAAACTTAGATTTAATATATTTTAAACAAGCCTCCGCCTCTTCTAAAGAATCAAATTCACCAACAGAAATAAATGTCTCTGTGTACCCGATGACGGGGTACCCGATGACGGGGGTCGATAGGACTTCGCCAATCGCCCCACTTCCATTTGCTTTTGGAAGAATTATTTTATACTTTTCAAAATTTGATGGGCATGTTACATAATCTTTTCTAAACCATTTATATACACGTTCATTATTAAAACGTCCATATATTTTTATATACTCATTCCCATCTTCAGGTTTTATATCGAAAAATAATTCAGGCAATTTTTCAAAAGCATTAGAAGCAACTCTCCTATCAGAAACTCTGCTCATTAGTTTAGGAAAATCTGTATAAATCAAATCAGAATAGCGATATGAGCCTCTATTAGTAACAAACTGATCAATAGATTCAAAATTTTTCTTTATAACCTTTTTTCTAATTGAATTCATTTCTATAAAGGGAACAAAAACTTCAATTGGTTCAAATTCCCGTTCAGCGTCATAATAAGTAACTGCTACCCCTCCTTTTATATCAGTTCCAGGAAATACATTACCACTCTTTTGTTCAAAAAAAGATACTTTTACATGTTGATTATTCAACATTTGTTGATTCCAAGTTTTAGGAGTCCCTCCAGCATTTGATAAAAATCTTGCAGGAGTTATTAAAGATGCTTTTTTAGAAATTTTATATGATTCTGAAATAAATTTATGATATATAGGCATATCCTTTGTACTTGTTCCCTGTGCTTCCTCTTGGTAAGGCGGATTTCCTATCACGACGTCAAATTTCATTTCACTTTCCTCACTAGATAGGCGCTCAAAACCTATCATCTTATTCTTTTTCCAGTCTTTGATTTGGGTTTTAGATTCTTCTACTTCTTGGACTTCTAGCTCATCTGAAAACAAGCTTAGCTGTTGAGATGGATTTTGTTTGGCCGAGTAAGGACTGATTTTTTTCAATCCATCCATCTGAAATACATTGTATGAGATGATGGTCGCAATTTCTTTTTTCTGCTCTATGGTCGGTTGAGTTCCAGTCTTTGCTAGATAGTAGTCCTCAAAGGTCGCTAAAAGGTTTTCACGCGCCAAAAGCAGGGAATCTCCTTGATACTCATAACCATACGAAGCTCGATAAGCTTTTTTTACGAGTTCGTAGAATGTGGCTTCATCTGAGACCTCACGACTAATGCGCTGCAATTTTCTATCAACAAAACCAACTCGCTCAGATAAAGGGATTTCCTCACCAGTCACTGTATCATAGCGCGTTACCATATAAGGTGCTTCACCACAGGTAATTTCTAGCCAGCGCACTTGGATATAATCTTCGAGAGCTAGATCTTCAAGTTCAGCTTCCACGTAGGCATTTTGCTTTTCAACCAACCAAGTTGGCGTAAAAACTTCGGCTCTAATCTTGGTTCGGTCTTTTTGCTCATACTTAGATTTTTCTGATCGGGGTTGAATCAAGCTTGCATAGGTTCCTGTCACCCTACTTGGAGTGATGCGGTCACTTGGAGCAAATCCCTTGCCTAACAATTCATAAGAATGCGTCGCCCAAACAATGTTTTTCTTGGTCGTTCGATCTTTTAAAAGAATTTTTAATAAGTCAGCCGACTCCAGAGCCAACTGTTCTTCACTAATATCTATTGGCATAAAGCAACCTTTCCTGTTAATTATTGGAATTTCTACAAAATGCGTATTATCATTTATTAATCTACTATATTCTACCACAAAAACACACTGAGATACTCGTCCCAGTATGTTTATTTCATTCTATTGTTTTCGTCTCAGTGAGCGTTTTTTTCTGTAATAAGTTTTAATCTAATATGTTATAGTTGATGAGATTGTAGATGAGGTAGGAAAATCAAGAACAATTGTATACCTAATTATGCAAAAGGCTATAGAATACTTAGCAGATGTATTTACTACAGATTGATTTATACCTATGTAAAACTATAAGGTTACATATTTAAAAATAGTAAGGTTTTGGTAAAGTACAGGAGTTTTTATAGAATAAAAAATGAGAAAAAATCTCAAAAAATGGAGAATTAAGAAGTTATTATGGTATAATTTAGGCAGTAATAAATAAGGAAAAAAAGATGAAAAAAATTTCAATCTTTATTGATGACTCAGGGGTTTTCCACTCCAATCATAACTACTTTGTGTATGCAGGTTTTTGCTTTATTTCTGATGAGGACAAAATATCTGCTAAAAAACGCTATCGCTCTCTTAATACAAAAATAAAAAAAGAAAAAGGCGTAGAGGGAGAACTTAAGGCGTCAAACATTGAGAAAAAACATAAAAACGCCCTATATAAAGTTCTTAGAAATGAGATTAGTTTTTCTGTATCAGTAAATTTAAAACGTGTCCATTCAGGTGTTATGAAAGATAAAAAGTCACGTCAACGATTTAAAGACTATGCTCTAAGGAGAGTAGTGAAAGAATTGTTTAAAAAGTTACTTGAGCAAGGCGCAATAAGTAAAGGCGACGACATTGAACTTTATTTAAATATTGACCAGTAAGGTATAGCTACTAATGGTTTGTATGGTTTAGGCGAGGGTATCCATGAGGAGTTTAAGTATGGTATCAATAACTTTAACTACGGGAATTTTTACCCTCCGATTTTAGAGGGGGAATTCATAGTTTATACAAAATCATGTATCTCAGCAAATGACTACCTTATACAAGCTGCTGACATCTTAGCTAATAGAGTTTGGAATTCTTATGAGAAACAAATAAAAGAGCTGCTAAATATCCCTAATCATATAAATTTAAATTTACCGTAGTTTTTACTTGCCAAAAATCTTCACGTGGTATAAAATGGAATTACAGGTATAAGTACACTGTTTAAACATCTGAAATGTGATTAAAGCAATTAAGTGTATGTTAAGTACTCCACACTCAGATGGAAAAGCACCGTATGGTGCTTTTTTTTGTAATCTTTTGATATAATATTACTGAGGAAATGAAGTAGAAAAATATCGGACGCACACGCACCCGAAAGGGTATCTGAGAGGTGGGGAATGTCCGTCCCACCATTTCCTATTGAGGCTATAAGCCTCTTTTTTAGAATTTTAGCAACTGAGAGAGGGCTAAAAATGAGTGAACAACTTTGGAACTACCTACGCTCAAGAGTTCAGGTAGTAACTAGTGACGGTGAAGTCATAAATGGTTTTGTCACAGATTTTATTGACGAAATGGACAATGATGAACAGGATGAAATCACTATCCTCATTGACAATCCTAGACCTGATGAACCAACTGAGATTTCTCTCTTTGAGAGCGAAATTATCTCAATTAAAGCAATCTCATAGCGCTTAGAACAATCTAGGCACTTTTGCCCGCCTTACTTGAAAGAAAACACTACGGAAAAGGATTTATATGGCAATTTTAGATGATTTACAAGCGTTATACGATAATGGTTGGGATGCCTCTTTTGATTATAATGGTCAAGCTTGTGGGATTTTCATTCATTCTATTCATGATATTGTAGTGGTTATTGGAGATAAAGAATATCAGGTATCATCATTAAATGATCTGATTTCTTTAAAAATTGGTGGTAATACTTTAATAAATATTATGGATGGTATTGAAGTACAGTATTATTAAAATAAAAAGCACCTATAACAGGTGCAATTTACTTGCTTATTAAACACATCACTTTAATTAACCTTTTAGTTACCCTTTATGTTTTCTCTACTTTTTTATAAAATGAACTTTGGTAGAAAACAGGTCAAAAAACAGAGCAGGCTTAGGCCTGTTTTTATATACCTTTTAATTCGTCACTTATCAATTTTCCCCAACTCTCTCAACCGTTCCTGTCCCAACTTCAACATCTCTTCCTCTACCTTACTCCATTTTCCGAAGAGGCATTCTTGTAGAACTTCTGCTGCTGAGATTTGATCTATTTCCGAATCACAAACACACGATTGATCTCTTTGATAAATTTGAATTTGATTAAAAATTTTGTCATTTTCTAACTCTCGTAAGTTATCAACTAAATGTTCTACAATTCCATCATGGTGTGCTTTGGGAGTCGCTCTAGCTTGACTAGGATCTATAGCATAGAGCTCTTCATAACGTATCAAGGTACTGAGATAGGACAATTCTGGCTTGGTCGCAATTAGTGCAAGTGAGACTTGATATCCTTTTGTTATCAATAATTGTGCCGTTTTTTTAGGAACTTCTGTTGTTCTCAAGGTACCCTCGATTAATAAATGATAACCTTTTTTACTCAACTCATCTACAAGATATTCAACCATTTGTCCCGCGAATACTTTGGTATAATCCACACTATCTTTGCCATACTTTTCCTGTAGTCCAAGGTAGTTCGGATGAAAAGAGCGATAACTATCTCCATCAATGATAATGATATTGCCTTGAAATTCCCTTTGTTTCACACGATGAATCGTTGTCTTACCAGCACCACTCTGTCCACCGAGTAAAATAGCTTTAGGCTGAGATGAGCTTGTTTTTCCACGAGTTAAAGAACGAACGAGTCGTTTGGATGCTCGTTCAAAATCATCTTGACTAAATTCTTCTAGTTTCATTAAGCCACCACCAGATGACGAGCTTGTTCTAGCATACGTTCAATGCCATCCAAATAGCCATTATATCGCTCTACATCCTCAAAAGTTGCAACAAGATAAATCTTCGTGTTAATCAAATCAGAAAGATCGTCGCTCATTAGAACCCAAGGATTCAAAGTATCATCAAATGCAATTCCTTGTTCATCTTGAAAACGATAAAGTTGCGCTAAGATATTCGCACCTCGTTCTTTAATCACTTCAATTTTCAGAGTTAACTGATAATCTTCTACTGGTGTGAGCATTTTTTCCTCCCCTACAATATCGATATAGGAAACATTAAATTTTTTGCAGATACGATCGATTAATTCTGTCGAAACTCGACTCGTCCCATTTTCATAACGACTCAAACTATTTCTAGAGATACCAACAATCTTTGCAAACTCAGGCTGCGTTAATTTATGTGTTTTACGTAACGTTTTTATATTTTCTCCAATCATGTAATTCCTCCTTTTATTTATTTCTATTATAGCACAAATAATAAAAACGCACCAAAAATGGTGCGTTTGTTCTTTCGTTCTAGGCAAATGAAATATTCCATCTGTTACATTGATGGCAAACCAATCATCTAAAAAAAGTTAAAGGATAAAGATATGAAAATCACTTTTAGCAATCCTAAAAATGTCTTATAAAATATAAGAATCATTAAACACAGGAAAGCACTCTGACTTCTTGTCAAGAGTGCTTTCCTGCTATTTTTAGCCAACTAAACCACTAAAGAATTTGACAATGGCATTCCAGATGGCTCCGAAGAAGCCGGCAATGGCATTCCACGCATTTGTGAAGAAGTTTCCACTGTCTTTTAGAATAGCATTGGTATCAAAATTGAGATTGATATTATTAAAGGTATCGCCTGCCTTATCAACGATACTATCTTTCAGATCCGACAAGGTCTTCGTAAAGCTTTTGCTACTGATAACACTACTCTTTGAAAGATTCACAGCGAAATTCACGATCAAATTGATCTGGTTACCCGTCACGGTTGTATCCAGCTTATAATTTTTCAGGGTTTCTTCGACGATCTTTCGAATATCATCCTTGCTTAAATCCTGATTGTTCTGTTTAGCATTGGCTACTGCTGTTTTAATGTCGGTCAATGCCACGTTTAACTTATCCGCATCGAAGTTTTTCTTACCAGCGTTTTCTTCATTGATCCCGGATAGAGTCTTTAACTCTTCTTGGGCCAGATCTTTGCTTTCTTGAGAAACTTTGGCACCATTTTTCTCAAGCGAGTAATAGATCCCAGCCAAGGCACTTTCTCCAGTCACTTGTATAGGTGAAGCTACTGTAATTTGAGCATGCTCCAATCCAAGTGTAACGGCTGCATTACGATACATATCTGCAGTGACCTTGGTGATGTTTTGAGGTGTCACGATATTGACTTCTAGTGGCTTATTTTTGCCTAGCTTTTGAATTTTAACAGAGGAATATAGTTCCAAACTATCATCGTTGGCAACGTTCATAATCGAAGAATAAACCTCTGGTGTCATGGTCTTCCACTCCTCTTTATCTTTTGAACTATCGTAGTTCAAGAGACTCAAGGTTTGTTCGATTTGACTTTGGTCCAACGAATAGCCCAAAACATAGTCTGGCTTGACATAGGTTTCATCAATGACTTTCTGCACATTGCTATCTGCAGAAACACGTGGGACAGCTGTAAACAAGGCTAAAGTCGTCGTTACAAACAATGCAATCTTCTTTAAATTCATCTTTTTCTTCTTTCTAATTCAAATCAACTCTGGGCATCTCATATTACCTTTCTCACCTCACTAGAGATGAAAAAAGAAGTAAATAAAGAGTTTACCCACTTCGATTTTCATTATACAGTTGATTTCTTAAAACTAGCTTACAGTTTTTTTAAGAATGCATGACATTTTTATTTTCCCCAAAGAAACTGGATCAACAGCTTATCTACTATTGGATTTTCATGAAGTTGGCTGTGCTGGGCACCTTTGCCATCAATCTTTTCTTCACGGTAGCTTTTTGCGCGCTCTGCTACTAGGTAACGAAGGGCTTTCGAAGAAACATTGAGAACCGATCCATCCGTCTCTCCACCGATATCACCATAGATATTCAGCACATCGATTTGATTTTCAGGATAGACTTCCCGAAGAGCTAAAAGATGCTGGTACTGCTCATTCATTGCGGAGGGTTTACCAGTTTGCATATCTAGAGTCAACCCCTGGGGTAGGTTCATCCCTTCGATTCCAGCAACATGGTTTGCAATGGCGACCTGCTTGATAATTTTTGGTAAATTCTCATCACTTCCATGTTCCAGAAGATAATATAAGACAGACATATTTCCCATAGAATGAGCGACAAGGTTCATCTCTTTAAAATGATAGGTCTCTTGAAGCTTTTTGACCACCTGATAGGCATAATTGCTGATGACTTTTGGATCTGGCGTGCGATTGTTTTGGTATTCCACTTTGATTATTGGATTGACTGCGCCTTTTGGAATGGTCCCTGTCAGCCTTACCTGCCCATCATCAGCCACGTTTGCAGTGATGACGGTTTGTGTCACCCCTGCTTTTTTTGCCGCATCTGTCATGTGTTTTTCTGCATTGGCACTCGATCCATAACCATGAAAAAATAAGGTAGGACGACTACTTTGTAGGTAATTCGTGTGGTCCAGCTGCGTTTTTTGTTGATACTTCCCCAAAAATGCGATACATAGGAGAATCAACCCCAAAAGCAGTCCGTAGAATGATTTTTTGTTCAATAGGAACTCCTCAAGATAATTTAAAACTAACTAGTATTTTATCATAGCTATTCAATGATTTCAAAATATTGAGAATGAAAGAGCCAAAATATACAAAAGATCGAACAATTAAGGAGATAGATAAGAGGCCAGACTACTTGTCCGACCTCTGAATTGATTGATTAAAACCATGAAAATAGCTTCATAATCGTCATATTGGTTTCTACTAAACGGGAATAATAAATATTGCCACCGTTTATGTATAGTTCCATCCCGTTTAAAAGAGAGATAGGGTGGAGGTAAAGATAAGTTTCACCGGTAACATTGCCAAGACTTGGCGCTACTACATCCCGTGAATAAGCGCGGGCCAACTCTAGGGAATTTGTCCCACCGTGTTTAGCCACATAATCAATGTAGTCTTTCCCGAAATTATAGGCTTGAACGGCTGTCCAGCTATCAACGCCTTTTTTCTTGGCTTCTTTTAACTCATCTGAAAGAGTCTGAATACCTTGGCGAATACTGGCCTTATTATCACTAATGGTATTGGTTTCACCACTTGCACTCTCACTTGCCTGCATGACATCGTCCTCTCGACCTTTGGTCTCAGTATAGATCATAGCAAGAATGAGGTTTTCATTGGCCGTGGTGTCCTCTTCAGCAAGGACTTCTCTAACCAGGGAGCGGTACTGCATGACTTGTTTGACATCATGGTGGATCTGAATTCCCTTGTAGATTCCAAATATTAGTAAGATGAATAAGAAGATCTTCACTATACGTTTAATCATTATTTACTCTGTATATCCTCAATATTTTTGATCAAAATAGAATAGGTTCCGTTCTCGTTTAGAATAAATTCAACAGATTCTGCATCTTCATAGACATTATTCGGAACGATTAGTTCAATTCCATTTGACAATGACAATTTCTGATTTTCGAACTTCTTCAACTGGCGACTGGCATCAATCTCTTCAAAAGTGACAGGCTCAGGCACAGCTTCTTTAACTTGGTCAATAAAACTGAGACGAGCTGTCAGATTGTCGTTGAAGAGATCATCCGCTAATTTCTCTGGAGAGAGTTTATTTTCTTCCTCAATATGGTTAAAAATAGCTGATTTAACCTTTGATTGAAATTGAAAATCGTCTGTGTTAAAGCTTTCCGCAATCTTCTGAGCTGTTTTTTCTAGTGCCTTGATCGATTTTTTAGGGGAGATCTTGGGTTGCGCCTGCAACAGATTCTCAGAAAAATAGTTCAAGAACGTCCCATTGTACTTGATCCGTTTTTCAATCAAGTGGTATTTGCGACTTTGAAGATTGATGACCAAGGCCTCATCAACACCAGTGCCAAAACCAGGTAGATTATTTTGCGTCAGCTTAATCGGATTATCCACTTCACCACCAAGATGGGTCAGGGTTTCCCGTAAGGCAATCCGAAGAAAGGCAAAATGGTCCACCCCTTCTTTTGAGAATTGAATGAACACCAAATCGTTGGTTTTTTGATTCTCAGAGACGACAAATTCTTCCTTCCAACGATTCGCTACTGCGACCGAAGTTTCTAGTAGGTCATCTGAAATCATCTCAAGAAAAGGATTGTCCTCTTCGAAAATACCGGTCCTGGCTTCATCAGAATAAACCCGTTCAATCTTTTTGCGCAAGTATTCCTCAATTTTAGGCGTGATATTGAGAAATTTATCTGCCAGATAGAGATCGGTATCACCTGGGCTAAATTGATGAATGATGGCTTTTTTTACGTAAATATCCATAGGATGGTTTAGTCCTCGTAAAGTGGAAAGGCGTCTGTCAAGGCTTTAACTTGGCTACGCACTTTGTCTAATACTTCTTGATTGTCCGCATTCTTCAGCGCTTTGATCATCAGTTCAGCAACGGTGCGACTTTCTTTTTCACCAAAACCACGAGCGGTGATGGCAGCTGCACCAATCCGAATCCCACTGGTCTTAAATGGAGACAAGGTTTCATAAGGAATAGAGTTCTTGTTGAGGGTGATATTGACTTCATCCAACAAGTTTTGCGCCACTTTCCCATTTTCAACGACTTTAGTGACGTCGACAAGGAAAAGGTGGTTCTCTGTTCCGCCTGAAATGACACGGAAATCAGGATCTTGCAAGAAGACATCAGCCATGGCCTGACTGTTCTTAATCACGTTAGCTGCATACTCTTTAAAGGCAGGATCCAACGCTTCTTTGAAAGCGACAGCTTTGGCTGCAACGACATGCTCCAACGGTCCTCCTTGAATACCAGGGAAAATAGCAGAGTTAATTTTCTTAGCTAACTCCTCATCATTAGTCAAGATCAGGCCTCCACGAGGGCCACGAAGGGTCTTGTGAGTAGTCGTAGTCGTGATATGGGCATAAGGAACTGGACTTGGATGGAGACCCGCTGCCACGAGACCAGCAATATGGGCCATGTCAACCATGAGCTTTGCTCCTACTGCATCCGCAATCTCACGGAATTTAGAGAAATCAATGATATGAGAGTAGGCTGAGGCACCAGCGACGATGAGTTTTGGCTTCACTTCTTGGGCTTGTTTTAGGATGGCATCAAAATCCAAGAGCTCTGTTTCAGGATCTACACTATAGGACACAAAGTTATAGGTTTGACCAGAGAAGCTCACAGAAGCTCCGTGCGTCAAATGCCCACCGGCAGCTAAATCCATCCCCATGACAGTATCACCAGGCTCAATCAAGGCCATATAGGCAGCACAGTTTGCCTGACTTCCTGAATGTGGTTGAACGTTGGCAAATTTAGCACCAAAGATTTCTTTGGCCCGTTCAATCGCGAGACTTTCGACCACATCGACCACATCTGTCCCGCCATAGTAACGACGGCCAGGATAGCCTTCGGCATACTTATTTGTCAGAATAGACCCTTGAGCAGCCATCACTGCCTTAGAGACAACATTTTCAGAAGCAATCAACTCAATATTGTTTTGTTGACGCTCTTCCTCTTTAGCGATCGCATTCCATAGGTCTGCATCATAAGCTTTGTAATCTTCTTTATCAAAAATCATCGGTCTACTCCTTTATAAAAAATTATTTATGTACATTATCACTGAGGAAGTTCATCTTCCTCAAATGAAAGCTCGGGCACTTGTGCAAGAAAGTCAGCTTTCGTTATAGAACCTTGCCGCAAAATCCTGGCCTTGGAACCAGAGATATCCAAAATAGTTGAATCTTGTCCAGTCAAGAAGTCATCATCCTCTATACCAGGAACCACTTGATCAAACTCGCTTACAATAGCCTTATACTTTGTTCCACTTGCATGACCAGAGAGATTTGCGGAAGGACCAACTAAAGGGCCGTATTTACGAATTAAATCCAATGTCTTTGGGTGAGCCGGTATACGGAAACCAACTGTATCCAATCCTGAATGAATCCAGCCAGGTACCTTGTCATTCGCCTGAAGAATAATAGTGAGAGGCCCTGGTAAAAATGAATCAATCAGTTTTGTTAAATAGTTAGGTTGATTTTTCGAATAAAGTCGAATATCTTCGCCGCCGGCTACATTTAAATTCAGAGCCTTGTCTCTCGGTCTACGTTTTAATTCGTATATATAATCGACTGCCTCTTTATTCAAAGCTTTGGCGAAAATACCATAGACTGTCTCAGTTGGCAGAATAACCGCACGTCCTGCTTCTAATTCTTTCTCAATGTGATCCATTGTCTACTACTACCATTCTATCTTGTCCAAATTGGTCTTTCAGAACGCGAACGCGTTTGTTAGGAAACGCTTCTTGAAAGAGCTCTTTTACTTTGGCTCCTTGCTTATAACCAATTTCTAAATAAATCTTTCCGTCTGGTGTTAAAACATTTGGTGCCTGTTGGGCAATCTTTTCGTAGATGGCATATCCATCACGTTCCGCAAAAAGAGCTAAGTGAGGTTCAGAGGCTAAAACATTGGCTCCGACTTCTTCCACATCATCTCGAGAGATATAGGGAGGGTTGGACACAATCAGGTCATAAGGACCTTCTAGTTCGTCCAGTACATCTGACGACTTGAATTCAAGGACAGCTTCTAACTGCTTGGCATTTTCTTGAGCCAGGGCTAAAGCCTCTTCTGAGACATCGCTAGCTTGAACCTGCCAGGTAGGTCTAGCAAGGGCTAGGCTAATAGCAATGGCCCCACTACCTGTTCCGATATCCAGAACTCGTAAAGCTTTCTCATCGTTTTCTTCGAGAATAAGAGCGACCAATTCTTCCGTTTCAGGGCGTGGAATCAGCACGCGCTCATCCACTGTAAAAACATGGCCACAAAATTCTGCGCTGCCAATAATATATTGGGCAGGAATGTAATGTTTCAACTGCTCAAAGATGGATTCAAGCAAAGCCTGGTCCTCTACTTCCACTTCTTTTTGCAAGGCAAGGACAAAGTCTGTAAAGGTCCAGTTTTTTAAAGCACGATACGCGAAGGAGAGGCTTTCTGCTTCCTCTCCAACGGCTATTAATTCTTCTTCATACTGGGCTAATAATGGTCCCAACAACATTATTTGTTCAACTCTTCTAGTTTTTGTGTTTGATCATACAAGACCAAAGCATCGACCACTTCGTCCAGTTTACCAGATAAGATGGTGTCCAATTTTTGAAGGGTCAAGCCGATCCGGTGATCGGTCACACGGTTTTGAGGGAAGTTGTAAGTCCGGATCCGCTCTGAACGGTCACCAGTCCCGATAGTAGACTTCCGCTCAGCGTCTTGCTCGTCTTGGGCAATCTGAGCAAAGTGGTCAGCCACACGCGCACGGATGATCTTCATGGCTTTTTCGCGGTTCTTCTGTTGCGTCCGTTCTTCTTGCATCTCGACCTTGATATTGGTTGGCAAGTGAACGATACGAACGGCTGTAGCGACCTTATTGACGTTCTGTCCACCCGCACCAGATGCGTGGTAGATATCAATCCGAAGGTCTTTTGGATCAATGTCGTACTCGACTTCTTCAATTTCTGGCATGACCAGAACTGTAGCAGTCGAAGTATGGACACGACCTTGGCTTTCTGTCACTGGAACCCGTTGCACCCGGTGGGCTCCCGATTCATACTTGAGTTTCGAATAAACCGATTGACCAGAGACCATGGCTACGACTTCTTTGATCCCACCAACGCCATTGTAAGAAGCTTCCATGACTTCAAAGCGCCAGCCTTGGCTTTCCGCGTATTTTTGGTACATTTGCAAGAGGTCGCCGGCAAACAATTGAGCTTCGTCTCCTCCTGCTGCCCCACGGATTTCCAAGATAATGTTCTTGTCATCGTTTGGATCTTTAGGAAGAAGTAAGATCTTCAGTTTTTCTTCGTATTCTTCTTTTTCAGCCTTAGCATCTTTTAACTCTTGCTTGGCCATTTCTTCCAAGTCCGCATCGCCGCCTGCTTCCTTAATCATTTCCTCAGCGTCAACGATGTTTTGAAGGACTTGTTTGTACTCACGATATGCTGTCACCGTATCACGAGTGGAAGCCTCTTCTTTTGAAAGCTCCATAAAGCGTTTGGTCTCAGAGACCACATCGGGGTCACTCAATAATTCTCCTAACTCTTCGTATCGGTCTTCTACAGCTTGTAGTTGATCATAGATATTCATGTTTGCTCCTTAATTCTTGGTTGTTAGATCATAGATTGCTACAATTTCGTTTTCTATGACTTGGCCAGTTTCTTTAAATCCATAATGGAGATAGCAAGATCTCGCTTGATTATTTTCCGGTTCATAAGATAACCAAAGACTTGTTGCTTTTCCAGCTGGCTCTGTTCGAACAAAGTCAATGACTGCATCCATAGTCGGTTTAAAATAGCCTAAACCTTGAAATTCTTTATCGATCATAAAACGAAATAACAAGTAGTTCCCCTTGCTGATCCCAATTTTCTGGTCATAGGCAATCATAACAAAACCAACTAATACTTCCTTATCATAAACTGCTAAGGGAGCTATAAAATCACCATTTTTATCATATACATAGGCTTCAGCTAAACTAATGGAATTGGATGCAATAAAATTCCTTTGGTTTGGATGAACTTCTAGATTTAAAACGTCAAAATAATTCTCTATTGTAATATCTTTTAAACAAATAGACATTATTATCCTCTCTAAAACGTTCTAGACGCTTTCAGTTGGAATGTCTGGATTAAAATAATGCTTGCGGCAAACGGAGATATAGGTCTCGTGTCCACCGATCTGGATCTGCTCTCCATCATAGACAGGTTTACCTGCTTGGGTACGCAAGACCATGGTTGCCTTGCGGGAACAGTATTGGCAGATGGTTTTGATCTCCTCGATCTTGTCGGCTAACAAGAGGAGGTGTTTGGAACCTTCAAAGAGTTCATTTCGGAAATCATTTTTGAGGCCAAAAGCCATAACCGGTACATCCAGTTCATCCACGACTCTTGCCAAGTCATAGACATGGTGGCGTTTCAAAAATTGAGCTTCATCGATTAACACACAGTAAGGTTTGATTGTTTGGTTTTTAATAAAGCCAAAGATATCCGTATCGTCTTCAATTGCAACGGCTTCTCGTTTCATACCGATCCGACTAGAAACCACTCCTACTCCATCTCGTGTATCGATTGCCGAGGTCATGATAACGACGCTCTTGCCTTGCTCTTCATAATTATGGGCCACCTTCAAGATCTCAATGGTTTTCCCCGAGTTCATGGTCCCATATTTATAATATAATTGTGCCATTTTCCTTCTGTTCTCTCTAAAATGTGTTTCATTATCATTTTACCATAATTTTGCTAAGCTTTGTATCTCAAAATGTGATAAAATAGTCCTATAAAAAATTTAGGAGGTGGCCATATGCCATTTGTACGAATTGACCTATTTGAAGGACGCACCTTGGAACAAAAGAAAGCCTTGGCCAAGGAAGTAACCGAAGCTGTTGTCCGCAATACTGGTGCTCCTCAGTCAGCTGTTCACGTCATCATTAACGATATGCCTGAAGGAACCTACTTCCCTCAAGGTGAAATGCGCACCAAATAATGGTTCCACTAAAAAAGCCTTTCTTGCTTGTGATATCACATAGCAGGAAAGGTTTTTTCTTATTTTTCTTGGGCTTGACGTTCTGCTTTCCGTTCTTCGAATTCTTCGTCACTCATCAAGGTTCCGCCGACATTGGCTGATTTGGCAAAGGCTGTATAGCGACGCAACCAACCGCTGGAGATTTTTGATTTGAAAGGTTTCAAATGTTTGCGACGTTCTGCAAGAGTGGCATCATCGACAAGTAGCTCAAGGGTACGGTTTGGTAGGTCGATCACGATTTCATCCCCATCTTCAATTAAGGCGATATTTCCACCTTCTGCCGCTTCTGGAGAAACGTGACCAATAGCAATCCCACGAGTAGCTCCTGAGAAACGACCATCCGTAATGAGAGCCACATCCTTACCAAGACCGCGTCCGACAATCTTAGAAGTTGGCGCCAACATTTCTGGCATACCAGGACCACCTTGCGGACCTTCGTAACGAATGACAACGACATGTCCCTTCTTAACTGTTCCATTGTCAATCAACTCAAGGGCTTGATCTTGTGAATCGCAACAAATAGCTTTACCACGGAAAGTAGTCACAGATGGATCGACCCCACCGACCTTGATAACAGCCCCATCTTGAGCGATATTTCCGTAAAGGATCGACAAACCACCTACAGGTGAAATCGGATGTTCGATTGGATGGATAATTTCTTTATTTTTGATTTCAGCACCAGCTACGTTTTCTTTCAAGGTTTTACCAGTAACTGTGATACGATCACCCTTGATGGCTCCTTTTTTGATCAACTGATTGATAATGGCTGGAACACCACCAGCTTCATGCACATCATGCATAGTGTAAACACTTGAAGGTGCAATTTTAGAGAGATAAGGTGTCTTCTTGGCAATTTCGTTGATATCTTTGAGATCATAGTCAATCCCCGCTTCACGCGCAATAGCGAGTGTATGAAGCACAGTATTGGTAGAACCACCCATGGCCATATCGAGCGCAAACGCATCATCGATGGCTTCTTTGGTCACAATATCCCGTGGACGGATATCCTTTTTAATATTCTCTACCAATTGTTTGGCCGCTTGGCGAACCAATTCCCGTCTTTCATCTGAAACAGCTAGGATGGTACCATTTCCAGGAAGAGCAAGACCTAATACCTCCATCAAACAGTTCATGGAATTGGCAGTAAACATACCAGAGCAAGAGCCACAAGTTGGGCAGGCATTTTTTTCCAAGAAATCCAGCTCATCCAAGCCCATATCACCAGCTTGATAAGTACC
Organism: Streptococcus sp. 210928-DFI.4.42; assembly: GCF_020554365.1. Lineage (NCBI taxonomy): Bacteria > Bacillati > Bacillota > Bacilli > Lactobacillales > Streptococcaceae > Streptococcus > Streptococcus sp. 210928-DFI.4.42. The sequence continues at coordinate 26,170 of NZ_JAJCHF010000005.1, read as the reverse complement.
TACAGCTTCAAACAAACTGGAGAGAGTCGCTTGATGCCCCGTCATGTCAACGCCACCCTTCATGGGTCCACCAGAACAAAATACAGCTGGCACATTGGTCCGCATGGCTGCTAAAATCATTCCTGGTGTAATCTTATCACAGTTAGGAATATAGAAAACACCGTCAAACCAGTGGGCATTGATGACTGTTTCAGCAGCATCTGCGATCAACTCGCGTGATGGCAAACTATAACGCATCCCGATATGGCCCATAGCGATTCCGTCATCGACACCGATGGTATTAAATTCAAAAGGAATCCCACCAGCCTCGCGAATAGCTTCCTTAGCAACATCTGCTAATTCACGCAGGTGAACATGGCCTGGAACGATATCAATATAGGAGTTACAAATGGCAATAAAGGGCTTTTGCATATCCTTTGCTGATTTTACTTGCCCTGTTGCATAGAGGAGACCACGCGCTGGTGCTCGGTCGATCCCCATTTTGATCATATCACTTCTCATCTTGTTCTCCTTCTAGTTCTTCATTTCTACCTCCTAATCTTACCACTTTGACATCAATTGTCAAGAACTTTCAGAAAATTTATAATATTCACGGCACATAAAAAGCCTGGTTTCCCAGACTTCATTTTAGTTTGCCTGCTTTTTTTCGATCTGCCAAAGCCGAAGCTGGTAACAAATTCCACTCACGACAAGGCTAGAAATAAGGCCGATCCAATAAGCATAGGGACCGAGGTTGGTCACGTGGTCAAGGAAAATCCCTAGTGGGATAGAGATACACCAATAACTAAAGACTCCTAATAAGAAAGGAACCGTTGTATCCTTATAGCCCCGCAAAATCCCTTGTAGGGGTGCTGCAAAGGTATCGGCTACTTGGAAAAAGAGACTATAGGTCATGAAAATCGCTGTTTGCTGCACAAAGACTGGATCCTTGCCATATAGCCCTGCTAGTTGGAAGCGGAATGTATAGAGAAAGACGAGAGTGACAATCGCAAATCCAAAGGCTGTCAGTCGTCCCAAACGGCAATATTGTTTGACCACTTCTGGTCTTCCTGCTCCCAGTTCGTAAGATACGATAATCGCCATGGTGCTTGAGATACTAACCGGGAAAGCATACATCAGGGTCGAAAAATTCATGGCTGATTGGTGGCTCGCAATGGTCAGAGATGGGAATTTTGCCATTAACAGACCAACCAGCGAGAAGATGATGACTTCTGCAAAAACAATTCCACCGATTGGAAGCCCAAGGCGCAGTACTTCTTTCATCCCTTTAAAATTATAAGGTTGCGGCTTCCACAATTGGAAAGATGCTACCTTAGGGTGCTTGCACAAGATCAAAACTGCAATAGCCAGCAAGACCCAGTAGGCCAGAGAGGTTCCAAGACCTGCTCCCGCTCCTCCCATCTCAGGAAAACCAAATGCCCCATAGATCAAGATATAGTTAAAACAAGCATTCAAAGGCAAGAGCAAGAGCATCAAGTACATCGATAGTCGTGTCATTCCCAACGTATCAAGGAAGGTCCGCACGATACTAAAGAGCAACAAGGGTAAGATTCCTAGAGAAAGGAAATATAAGTAGCGAATGGCTATTTGAGCAACAACATTTTCTAAGCCGATCTGCTTGAGAATCATGGGCGCAATCCCCCAGACAAAGCCTATTAAGAGAATGGCCATAGCAAACGACATATAGAGGAATTGGTAAAAATCGCCAGCAATCCGTTCTTTATTTCCCTTACCTAAGTGATGCCCGACAATCGGTGTCAGAGCAGAGACAATCCCGGTCAGGAAAGTAAAAAATGGATTCCACAGACTGGTAGCTGTAGAAACCCCAGCCAAATCAAGGGTCCGGTACTGACCGGTCATGGCTGTATCGACAAAGCTAGCTGAATAATTGGCCAATTGGTAGATTAAAATCGGCAAAAATAAACTCAAAAACAAGCGCAAGCGCTCTTTAAAGTGATAGGTTACATACATGATTCTAACTCTCTTCTCATCAAATCAGATTTTCTCCTCTTCCACTCTACTATATGTTTCTTTAAAAGTCAAAAATACCGAAGATCCAAGGACCTCCGGTTCATGTGAGTTTAGTTTTTGTTGCGGTTTAAAATAGCATTGAGAACGATCGCCAAGACACTGGCAACGACAATTCCATTCGCAAAGAACATTTGGAATCCTGTTGGAAGACCATTGAAGAGGGTGCTGTTGTTCAAACCAACCCCTGCAGCAATCGATACAGCAGCGATCAAAAAATTGTGCTCATTGTGTTCAAAATCAACACGCGCAAGGATCTGCATCCCCTGAATCGATACAAAACCAAACATGACCAGCATCGCTCCACCAAGAACTGGGCTTGGGATGATTTGTGCTAAAGCTCCAAACTTTGGAAGGAGACCGAGTAGAACAAGGAAACCAGCCGCATAATAGATTGGAAGACGAGTCTTGATACCAGACAATTTCACTAAACCAACGTTTTGTGAGAATCCAGTGTAAGGGAAGGTATTGAAGATACCACCGAGAAGAACGGCCAACCCTTCAGCACGATAGCCATTACGGAGGCGCGTGCTATCAATCGGATCTTTGGTAATATCTGAAAGTGCAAGATAAACACCAGTTGATTCAACCATAGAAACTGTCGCGATGATACACATCATGACGATTGAGGTGATTTCAAACTTAGGAGCTCCAAAGAAGAAAGGTGTTGGAACGTGAACGACTGGTGCTTGAGCTACAGGTGTGAAGTCTACCAAGCCCATAGAAGCCGCAATGGCAGTACCTGTGATCAAACCAATCAAAATTGAAATGGATTTAATAAAACCAGTCGTATAGATATTAACAACTAAAATGATGAGAATAGTCACCACAGCCAAGATCAAGCTTTGAACGGTTGGTTTTGGCGCATTATTTCCCATATTTCCAATCGCTACTGGAATCAAAGTCAAACCAATGGTGGTAATAACGGATCCCGTTACAATGGATGGGAAGAGATTGGCAATCTTAGAGAAGAAACCAGAGACAAGGATGACATAAATCCCTGAGACAATCAAGGCACCAAACATGGCACCACTACCATGGCTAGCCCCGATCATGCTGAGAGGTGCCACAGACTGGAAGGCAACCCCAAGGACTACCGGAAGTCCGATCCCAAAGTATTTATTGAGCTGCACTTGAAGGAAAGTTGCTACCCCGCACATGAAGATATCTGTAGAGATGAGATAGGTTAGTTGATGAGCATTATAGCCCAAAGCTCCTGCGATCATGATCGGCACCAAAATAGATCCCGAATACATGGCTAAAAGGTGTTGCAAGCCTAGAATGGCCGCCTGTGAATGGCTTTCTTGTTTTTGCATTAGATGTCTGCCTCCTTAAATACAACCTGACCATTTTCAAAACGGTCCAAACGTGCGAGGGATACAACTGGATATCCCAACTCTTCTAACAATCCCCGTCCATCTTGGAAGGATTTTTCAATCACGATCCCAATCGCTTCGACTTGAGCCCCGGCTTGTTCGATGATTTGAATCAATCCTTTGGCTGCTTGACCATTTGCGAGGAAATCGTCAATGATCAAAACCTTATCTGATGGATCCAAAAATTTACCTGCAATCGAAACGGTGCTGGTCACTTGCTTGGTAAAGGAATAAACCTCAGCCGTCAAGATGCCCTCATTCATCGTGATGTTTTTCGCCTTTTTAGCAAAGATCATGGGAACATCCAAGGCTTCAGCTACATAAAGGGCAGGTGCAATTCCAGACGCTTCAATGGTCACGACTTTCGTCACGCCAGCATCTTTGAACCGGTCAGCAAAAGTCTGACCAATTTCTTTCATGAGTTTAAAATCCACTTGGTGGGTCAAAAAGGAGTCCACCTTGAGGATATTCTCACCTAAAACATTGCCATCTTTTAAGATGCGCTCTTCCAGTAATTTCATACTTCCTCCTACTTTTTTTAAAATCCTCTACTTCATTCACAAAAAACAAAAAGGCCTGCTAAGCAAGCCCTGAAATCTCTCTAGAAAGAGAAATGATCCCGACTTACTTATTGTTAGGTGTTCCGGCACCTTGTAGAAACATCACGCCCATTCGTGAAATAAATAAGTAATTCAATTAGTGTGCATCGCCATTCCAGATAGAATTCTTAACGATCACATAGTCAACGTGTTTCAAATCTGCTAATTTTCGGCCTCCTGCATACGAGATCGAACTTTGCAAATCTTGTTCCATTTCTGTCAGGGTGTCTTGTAAATGACCCTTGGCAGGCAATAAAATCTTCTTCCCTTCGACGTTCTTATAAGCGCCTTTTTGGTACTCTGAAGCAGATCCATAGTACTCTTTGAAAGACTCTCCATCAATCTCTACTGTTTTACCAGGACTTTCAATATGTCCTGCAAAGAGAGAACCGATCATGACCATAGATGCCCCGAAACGAATCGATTTGGCAATATCACCATGAGTCCGAATACCACCATCCGCAATGATTGGCTTACGCGCTGCTTTTGAGCACCAGCGAAGAGCAGCCAATTGCCAACCACCTGTACCAAATCCAGTCTTCACTTTGGTGATACAAACCTTACCAGGGCCGATCCCGACCTTAGTCGCATCAGCTCCCGCATTTTCCAATTCACGAACAGCTTCAGGTGTTCCAACATTTCCAGCAATGACAAAGGTATCTGGCAATTCTTTCTTGATGTGTTGAATCATCCGAATGACACTATCCGCATGACCGTGTGCGATATCAATAGTGATGTACTCAGGCGCATCTGCCTTTAATTGACTCACAAAGTCGTATTCGTATTCCTTAACACCAACCGAAATGGAAGCGATCAAACCTTGATCATGCATGCGTTTGACAAAAGGAATCCGACCCGCTTCATCAAAACGGTGCATGATGTAGAAGTAACCACCACGCGCCAACTGCTCTGCTACATTCTCATCCAAGATTGTCTGCATATTGGCAGGAACGACTGGAAGCTTGAAGGTATGGTTTCCAAATTGAACGGTTGTATCTGCTTCTGACCGGCTATTGATGATACATTTGTTGGGAATCAACTGAATATCTTCATAGTCGAAAATAGGAAATTCATTTAACATAGATTGAAAAATCTCTTTTCTAAAAACTGACCTACCTATGCGCAAGCGCATCGCTACGTCTCTTGACGTTTCCTTGATAGATTATACCAAAGATACGGACCTAAAGCAACGGGAATGATTTTATAGGAAACAATGTTCGGAAATTACAAGACAAAAACCCGTTTCAAAAAGAGAAACAGGTTTTATTTATGAACATTTTGGAGCCAATTGTTGACTTCTTTAGCGATGGTTTGAGGAGCCTCTGTATACAGTTCGTGCCCCAAACCTTCTAGCAAGACTTGCTTGATCTGAGGATCTAGTTGCTTCAGAGCTTCTTTTCTCCATTCAGGTTCTTCTTGGTACCGAGGTCCGATAAAGAGGACAGGTAGGTCCGCCAGTGGAATCTGGTAAGTCTTGATCTGACGCCGTAGACGCAATAAAGCCATGACCTTTTCGAGATCCAGATTTAATACATATTGTTCACTCGCTGGATTCCAACAATAGCTAGCCTCTACCGCTTTTCGCGCTATAGGAGTAGGATCTGCTCCATCACCGAATTCTGCTAACACAGCTTCTTCTAAAGTCGCAAAAACTTGCTGCTGCATGAAAGACGCCGTTCCTTCTAGTTCTTCTTCAAGAGACAGGATCTTTTCCATATCCAGATAACCCCCATCCAGGAGAATCAGAGCTCGAATCTGAGGAAACTCGGCAGCCAGATAACGAGCTAAATCTCCACCCAAGGAATGCCCCAATAAACAGATCTCTTCCGTCTGGCTGATCTGACCTTGAAACCAAGCACGAAGATCGTTTTCTGTCTGAATCATTTCCCTATAGGGATCTAGAAATGTCACAGGAAAGCCTAACTCTTCAATAAGTGGAGCCAGATGGTAGTGATTGCTACCTAAACCGCCGATAAAATAAAACTGCATGTGTTTTGTCCTAACTGTTAAAATTCTAAAAACTATAAGTGATCTCGATGTGTTTCGTACCACTCCTTGTATTCCTGATACGTATTGATCGGAGTTTGCTCATTTGTCTTTGGATCTGTTGCAATAACATCTAATTTATCCTGACCAACTGGCGCAAACCAATGGCGCATATCTTGGAAAATAGCTTCCGGATTATTGTATTCTCCTTGTCTAACTTCTACTCTAGCTAACCCTTTCATATCTTTATAGTAATTAGGGTATTCCTTTAGAAAATTTAGATTAGTATCCTTTCTACCGTCATCATCTTCATTATATGCTAAATAATAATAACTTATAAAACCATACTCAGTAGTTATATCGTCTAGATTGGTGTAAGAAAACGAAAAGGGGACCCATTTAGTTTCCGTCTTATCTTCAGAAAGTGCCTGCATAATCTTCTCACTTTCTAAATCTAAAGCAACTTCTTTCTTATCTTTATCGTTTTCCTTATTTACCAAAGAAAAAACCATATAATCTCTACCATTATCCGAATATCCTCTTCTTGCCTGAAAGTCCAGTTTGTATCTCTGATCATAGGTTTGTAAAAGTTTGACCACATCAATCTTTTTCGGTGGATTCTTCAAATGATTAAGATCATAGACATCAAATGATAATTCAACCGGCTGATTAGATCCTCTGCCTACAAATTTAGCATTCTTTGTAACAAAATGATTAGATAAAACATATGAACCATTAGGTCTACTTGTCTTATAAAAAACATAGCGATTCTGCGATCCAAAAGTTTCTATTCTTTCCACCTTTGTTTTAACAATCTGTACTTCATGGTCTTCCTTCCACTGAACATATTTAGGCCAGGCGTAGGAATAAACCGAGGAGGCAAAGAGAGCTAGCAAAATCAAACTCACAATCGCCTTAGTTCGAAAGCTGAGGGACTTTAGGTATTTCATACGATTCATATACTCCTATCTATTGTTAGTTATTAATCAATTCTCTAGTTTTTTACACAAACTGTTTCGATTAAACGAGGGCTTGGTATTACTCCGGCAATTCTATCTTCAAACTCATATCTGTTGGTTGCAATACTTTCTGAACCGCCGCGAGAAAGGCCAATCCGTTATCAGATGGGGAATACTGGAATGTGATATGGATGACTTTTTTATCAAACTTATCTCCATATTGCTCCACATACTGCTTGCTTTCGAGGAAGTGAATGTAATTGTTGATTTTTTCTTGCAAAATTTTCAGATATACTGCTTCTATCTCTTCCTCCCAGCCAACTGGATCAACTAGAAGAAGCTCTAAATGATTATCAACTATACCAATAGCGTCAAGTTCGCTAGTTCCCAGTTCTGAAACAATGGCTTTGGTGACAATTTGTCTAAATTCCTCTGCTGTAAAAAGACGACGAGTATTTCCTGGGTTTTTTAAAATAATAGACGGATTTTTTTCAATGAAGAGCTTGCTTGATTCATCTTGTGTATATTGCTTTTTTGACTTCCCAAAAACATGATGAGCATAATTCATCTACTCTTCACCAGTATGCTCTTCTGCCAAATAACTGTCAACTGCTTCTTTCGGGATTTCTTTAACAACTTCTGGCATAGTAATATTAAACGTTGGATAAAGCAAGAAATATTTATCACCATCTTGAAAGATTTCCAACATGTCTTTTTGACTTACATAAATTGTTTTCATTTTTTCTTCCTTCGGTCTACTGACAAATCCTTTCTACGACGTAGAATCGTTACTTCGCTGACAGGGATTTTTCCTGATGCATACGTGATAAGACCGTACTTATCATCCATCAATTCCGCACCATCTGCTATATTGTTTTCATTTAAAAATTCTTTATCAGAAACCAATATTCGCACATAAGAATCGGGTGCTGTAAAATCATCATCTCCACGCTTGTGACCAGTCATTGCAAATTCCTGACCTTTATATAGGACACTATCATAAACCGAATACCTCTGACTAACCTCACTATAAGGCACAAGCTTCCCGTATACGCCTTCTCCGGCATCATCTACATAGGAACTATAGGGAACGTAGCCTTCTTTCAACATTGCCGGATCTTTTGAAAGAAGAATATAATCATTTATATAATTCACAAAATTAGAGTATACTTTGTTTTGGTAAACTAGAAATTCTTTACGCATACTAACCCTCCATAAACTAGCATATTAACTACCTTTATCTTCTATTCATCTTGTTTTCTTATTTCGCTTGAAATTTCAAATTCGATCATCCGGTCATGATCACTCACGAGAACACCATTGAAAAATAGAACCAGATAAAGCACAATCGGTACAATTAAGAATAGCCTCAATTGGACAAAATAAGCAAATAGAAACATTGGAAGAATGAAGACAAAGAATAACAATCCGTAACCCAAGCCTTTTTGAAAAATTCGTTTCTTCATTACCAAAAATCCACTCCTTCTTTCGTTAGTGTTAATGGGTTTAGTGTTTTAACTCTACCAATATACTTTAAATCCACCTTTTTCCCTTTAAGGAAGGCTTTTAATTTCATTTTCCTAAACACAGCAACAAACATAAATGAGAAGGTCACCGCAAGACCCAAAAATAGTAAATTTACCATGCCTTGAAAATAGTTTGTCGTTTTAATAGTAGGTCCTAGCCAGAATTGATACGGAGTAAGTAAACGAATGAGTGCAGCTATCACAATAGTTGCTCCAAGGTATGATAGACCCATCCTACTTCTCACGTCTTGGCTATGTGTATGTTTACTAAATGAATAGTTTGTTTGATAAATAGCAAAGGATCTCTTAGTAGACAGACTCCAGTTTCTTTGCACTAAGTACTCTTGATGTTGGTCTGTCACAATCAAATACCATCCTTTTTGAAGCGTCTGCCCATTTAAGGAGATATTGTAGACACGACCTTTAAATTTTTGTTTACAAACCATGAAAACAACCTTTCGATACTATGAACTATTTTTATTATATAAGCATAGCAGTTAGCGTATTTATTTTGATCAGTGTATTCAAAATTTAGATTGAAACAAATTTGTTTGATGTTATTTCTAATATTGTAAATCTTTTTGATTAGATCAATTTCCTTGATCTTTGTTATTTTCCGATTGTTGTTTTTTTACCCAATCTTGATACTGGCCATAAGTAGAAAGAGGAATATCGGATACTTGACCCTTACGATTTACACCATAAATCGTTAGCTTTTCTTCATCCTTAGGTGCCATCCAATAAAGGACCTTGTTAAACCACTCCTCTGGTGTCACATATTGTTCTTGTGGTTCAAAAATCCAATTATCTTTTATTTTCTCTTCAATTTCTGGATAGTCCTTAAATAGATTGATATTTGTATTCAAATTTTTACCTTCTTTTTGAAAGTCACTAATAGTGGTAATATTATGATCTACAAAATATCCCATCCCTTCAACATACTCTCCTAATGTTGTGTAATAAAAATTTGGTACAGTATCATATTTATCTGAGCGTTCTTTGAACTCCCCTTCAACTTTTCCAGTATTAATATTCAAGACGAAAGTTTTAAAAATACCTTTCTTATTTTTCACATCTATATTAATAGTGTTTTTAGGATTATTATGATAGGTAAAAATTGAAAAACGAATAGGATAGAAATCTGCTCGATATTCTTCAACTGCTTTGTTCAAATCCACTTGTATAACAGCTAAATTTTCTGTGCTGTAATCATATAGACGAAGTCTCCAATAATCTGACTTTGGCATACGTTTTTCATCAGTTACATCGATACCATCCTTTTTTGTCATCACTTTCCGTTCTGTCGTATAAGCAAATCGCCCACCACCAAAATGAAAATCGGAGTTATTATTTAACAGTACATATTTCCGTTGATTTCCAAAAAAGTAAACTGCATCTTCGACCTTTGAAAATTTTTCAATTGAGTATTCAGCACTTTCAGGTTTTTTAAAGGCTAATGTGCTTATCACAATTAACAGTACCAGAAACAAACTAATGACTATAAATTTAAACATTCGTTTATTTTCAATAATTTTATTCATCTTCTCTCCTATTTAATTAGTTTTTCCAAAAACAAGCCATCCCTGCTACTTCATGTGATCCGTATTGATATATTTTTCAAAACGAAACCTTTTTGTAAAAAATCCATTCGTATAAAGTAGATAAAAAGAAAAAATCACATAGTCCATCACTAGTAACAAGAAGATACTAGGAGTTGAAAGATATAAATGCATTGAAATGAAAAACATACCAATAAATAAGATGATAAGTAAAACGATGGTTTTGTTATATTTTTTTACTTGGTTTCGAAATTCCTCATACTCATCTTTTGTCAATTCAACCTTTTCAAACACTGTATTCTTATATAGCCGTTTATTAAACACAATCGCAGCAATGATTGAAAAAACAAAGGAAACAAGCAAGAGAACAATACTTAGGACCACATTAGATTCAACACTTTTAAATAGACTTAATCCTAGAACATGGTAACCAATGATAGATGACAAAAATATTTTGGATGTAGATGCCTTATGAGCAACTGACTTTTTCAATTCGCCAGTAGATAAATCGATATAAAAGGTATCTTCTTTATAATCTCCTAAACAAAGAAGCGATTTATAGGTGTACTTCATTCCTTCTCCTTCTTATCTGCAGGTCCTTGTATATTACTCAGTCAGGTCCTCAAAAATTAACTGTCATTCTATTATCTACTATCATACCGAAATACAGTTTGAAGTTCAAGTTAGTCACTATCTAGGGAAATTGGATAAGCAAAAAGAGACCACAGGGTCTCTTACTATTTGCTTCTATACTGAATGAACGAGATACAAAAAAATCCACTCACTCGGGGTGAAATGGATTGTTTCTTCATTAACGGTTCAACAAGAAATTGAACAATTTTTCGACAATTTTTACGACCAACCAGCATAAGAATCCGATATAGGTAAAATAGAAAATGAGTGACAAAATCGTAATAATCATGGTTTCCTCCTTCATCGATTGCAAGTCCTCTTCTTATTATACCTTTTTATGCAATCGAACTCAATAGAATTTTGAAAATTGTCTGATTATTCTTTTTCTTCTTTAGCTTCTTTGGTGTCTTGATCGGCTTCTTCACTGCCTTTATTGACAGCTGTCTTAAATTCAGCAAACATTTTGCCGATGGACTGGCCCAGCTCAGGCAGGCGTTTTGGTCCAAAAATCAAGAGAGCACCCAAGATGATGATGATCAAACCTGGTGCTCCAATATCACGTAAAATTCCCATTAGTTTCTCCTTTTTCTCGAATAGATGACTTTACTGATGGCGACACTCACTTCAAATAAGAGGATCAAAGGGAGTGTCATGGCCAAGTCACTGATAAAGTCCGCTGGGGTTAGCAAGACGGCTAAGACCAGCAGGACAAAGTAAGCGTAACGACGGTAGGTGATTAAAAATTGTGGATTCAAGAGCCCAATCGAGGTCAGAAAAGCGACTAAAACTGGTAACTCGAACAAGACTCCTAAAGGTAAGGTGGTGTGCCATAAAAAGGTTAAATAATTTTGCGCCGTCAATTGGGTATCAAACAGTCCTTCTCCCAAGCGCATCAAGACCTCTAAAATAGCTGGGCTGACAAAGAAATAACCAAATGCAAGCCCTAGCACAAAGCAAATAAAGCTAGCTGGGATGTAGGCAAAGACTGCACGCGCCTCCTTCTCCTTTAAAGCCGGTCTCACAAATTGCCAAATCTGGTAGACAATAAAGGGCAAGGTCAGGCTAAAAGCTGTGAGATTGGCCAGCGATACATAGATCCAAAGGATATCATTTGGACCCAGTACCAGCAATTTTTGATGCAGGCTAGCGGTCAAGATCTGGTAGAGTTCTCCAGCAAAAACAAAGGCTACGATGAAGACGATAATATAACACAAGACCACTGCGATCAATCGTTTTCGAAATTCGACCAAGTGCTCGACAATGGTCATTTCATCTGCTCTACTCTTTGCCATGTTGTCTCACCGTGATAAGGGCGATCAGGGCCACAAAGAGTAGTTGGGGAAGAAGAACTTCCCAGCTTGGATAGATCCCTGCCCAATCGATGGTTGGAAGTCCATTGACCAAATGACTAGGTAGGATATTGGTCAACTGAAGGGCGTGGATGCTGACACCGAGCATCTTGAAGGCCAAGGCGTAAATCAACCACGTCAGAATGAAAAAGATCCGATGAGGTTGGATAGCTTGACTGGCCTTGGTCATCGCCACTGCAATGATAATGAGAACGGCTACGGCAAGCCCGATTCCTAGTATGAAATGAGCGGTTGTAATCCGTGGAATGATCCCAACGTAGAAGAGAATGGTCTCAGCCCCTTCACGAAAGACTGCTAAGAAACTGAGGGCAAACATAGAAACAAAACTTCCTGTAGCCGTTACCGTCTTCATCTGACGGTCCATAAAGGCATTCCACTGTTTGACAGAGGACTTGCTGTGTAGCCAAATTCCAATGAGGATCATCATGACCACAGCGAAAATCCCAACGCCCCCTTCAATGATTTCCCGGTTAGACCCCGAAGTAACAGCAGGAAAAGCTACTTGCAAAACAAGAGCGATCGCTGCGCTGGCAAGAACCCCCGCAGCAGCTCCACCGTAAACCCATTTAAGGCCTTTCCTCATCTTAGTGGCTTTAAGGGTCGTTACAAGCGCCATGACGATCAGAAGAGCTTCTACTCCTTCACGCAGAAGAATCAACATGGCGTCAAAGACGTTGTAAGAAGCTGTCGTATCGATCGCAGACAGGTCCTTGATCAAGGCTTGTAATTTCTCTTGATAGGCCTTTTCTTTCCCCTTGACCATAATGACCGGGGATTCGCTCTCTACGCGCGTGTAGAGACTGGGATTGGTCGTGCTAACATCTCCCTCGATGGTTGGCCAGATCGTGATGAACTGCTTCATAGTTGCTGCAGCAGATTTATCGTCGCCGGATTGGAATTGGCTTTGCGACTTCTCCAAAAGCTTGATTCCATCGTTCAACGTCAAATCCGTACTGGCACTGCTAATCGCTTCTCCTTTTACAAAGGCATCAATCCCATTTTTGAGGTCATCATAGGAGGACTGGATGCTGGTGAAGTCAGTAGGCTCTGTTTCAATGCTACTACGTAAGAGCGAAATGGCCGTCTCGATTTTGCCATAGTAGGCTGTACTGTGATCTCTTACCACCGCTTCGTTTCGCGTCCATGTATTATTAAGATCTGCATAGGTTTGACGGGTTTTCTCCAGGTCCTTAGCTGTAATGGCCTCTTGTAGATTCTTAAAGTATGGTGCAAGCCGACTCACGAGTTTGTCTTTTTCCGCCTCTAAATCGACCGGATTTTGCTCTTTTTCAAAAGCTAGCAAGGCTGATGAGATCTTGGTAAGATCCTCTTTTCTTACCTCCCCTTTTATAGCTAGAGCTTGGCTAACTTTTTTTCCTGTCTTGGAATCATGGTGATCTTTGGTTTCAAAATTATCCTGAATCTCAGCGATCAATTCCTTGGCCTTATCCTGGTTTTTATTTTCTACAGCGGTTGTTGCATCTGTGATCTTGATAAAGAGATCGCTATAAGATTCCGCAGCCACTGGATAAGTCCAGAACAAGGCAAGAATGCCTAACAAGATCAAAAGTTTATTCAAAGAGTGCTTGACCAAGGTAGCCTCCTTTCTCTACGCCTGCAAAGCAAGCAAAGAGTCCACTTCCGATATGTGTGATGTACTCGTTCATTTTATCCACTGCACCTAGATTGGTTTGGATTTTGACAAAGCTGTTTGGATCTTTTTGAAAGGCGATAAAAATCAAGCCTGCATCAAATTGCCCAGTCTGTTCATTGATGCCATCCGAATAGGAATAGGAACGCCGTAAAATCGGACGATCCACTTCTTTGGCCAAACGAACATGTGAATCTACTGGTAGTTTAGATAAATCTACTTCATCAAATTCGTTGGTTTTACCAAAGGGAGCACCGGACTCCTTGTAGCGACCAAAGGTGTTTTCTTGCTCCTGCAAATTGGTCCGGTCCCAAGTTTCCAAGTGCATTTGGACTAGGCGAAGAGCCATATAGGAACCACCCTTCATCCAGTCCTGGCTGTCAGTCCAGACGACCTTATCAAAGTCCTTCTCCGTCGTGACATTTGCGGTTCCATCCTTGAAACCAAAGAGGTTGCGGGGTGTTTCTTTTCGGTCACCAATAGCTGCAAAGCCTGATTTGCTCCACTTCATGGTAATGGTATTGCGACCCTTACGAATCAGATTTCGCACCGCATGAAAGGCTACTTGCTCATCGTCTGCACAGGCCTGAATAACGATATCACCACCTGTATATTTGTCCTGCAACTGCTCCTTTGGAAATGGAGGCAAATCACGAAAGAGTTTCGGACGTTTGGACTCCAAGCCCAGTTTCTTTAGAAAGGAAGCCGATACCCCAAAAGTCAGGCTCAAGCGATAGGGGTTGAGTCCCACTGTTTCACCTGTATCTGTTGGAGGCAAGAGGGCATTAGAACCATCTTTTTTGACCAATTCTCCTTCAACTAGTTTACTACTATAATCGGTCCAGTCTTTAAAGAGCTGGATGACTTCTTTTTTGTCCGTCGTGTGAAGATCTAACACAACCAAGTAGCAAGCCTTTTGCATGGCCGTCGTAATCCCTGCTTGATGCTTGCCATAAAAGGAGATGTCTTCATCCCCGTCATAAGCTTTTTTGCTGGAACTGTCTTGATTAGCGAAAAAAGCAGATGCACCAGAGAGGCCCAGCGCTAGACCAGCCCCTCCAATACCTGCTTTTTTAAGAAATTCACGACGGTCCATCTTTTTATCTAAAAGTTTTTCGTCAGCCATTTTTCTTATTTCCCATCTAAAATTACACCCATTTGAGACAACGGTTCACCAAGTTTGGTCACAGCTTCTGCCAATTCCTTGGTATCTTCCTTGGATAAATCCGTGTAAGACTTATAGTTTGAATCATCTGTCATATGTTTGTCCAATAAAGCATTAACATTCTTAAATTCTGCTTCCAAGGTTTTAACCAATTTAGCATCTTTTTTCTCAATCAAGGGTTTAAAGAGAGAGAAGATCTTTTCAGCCCCTTCAATATTGGCGCGGAAGTCGTAAAGATCTGTATGAGAGAAGACTTCTTCTTCACCCGTAATCTTTTGCGTTGCCACTTCATTGAGCAGATCGACTGCTCCGGTCAACATGATATCCGGTGTGACTTCTACTGTAGCAATTTTAGCTTTCAACTCCTTGATATCGTTCACCAGTTGGTCAGCGTATTTGTCTGTTCCATCTGTAGTATTGTTTTCCCAAAGGATACGCTCAATCCGATGGAAACCTGACCAGCCATCTTCTGATTTATTTTCATCCACATAATCCACCAAACGGTAGTCGATTTTGACATCCGATTCTCCGAAAGTTTCAGCGATCGGTTCGGAACGTTCATAGGCCATACGGATCAAGGGGTATTGCTTTTTAGCTTCTTCCAAATTCCCTTCTTTTAGGGTAGCACGGAATCCTTCTGTATCCTTGAGCAATTGGTCAATTTGCATTTCAACAAAGTCTTTGTATTCAGCTGTCGCATTGTCCAAGGTCTTCTGGTCAGCCTTAGACAACTGCACCGTTGAGCTAGTTTGCGTCTTTTGACTCGACTGTTTGCTAGTAGAATTTGCACACCCTGCTAAAAGAGCAACACTCAATAAGAGTAGACTATATTTTTTCATGAAAGACTTCTCCTCATTTGTTCTTGCCCTTATTTTACCAGATGTTTTCTCATTTTTCAATAATTGTCTGAAAATTTAATAATAGAAAAACTTTTCTGAGAATCTGTCTTTTACAAAAGAATATCCTTGACCCGTCCGATTTCGGATTCTTTCACCACCACAAAGATGCTATCCCCTAGATACAAGCGGGTTGCACCATTGACCGTATAGCTCTTACCGCTTCGCATTTGCGTGGTGATCAAAATATCTTGGGGGAGTTCGAGTTCATGAACTTGTTTTCCTGCAATCTTTTCGGATACAGGAATCTCAATTAAGGTCAGTTCTCCTTCTTCTTCTTGCGCCTTATCTGGCAAGAGTTGCTCCAGCATGGCTTCATAGACTGGCGCACCATGGAAGAGATCCATAATCATATAAGCTACCAAGGTGACCATCCCTAGTGGCATTAAACTTCGAATATCGCCTACCATCTCTGTTACCAAAATCATCGCTGTTAAAGGAGCTTTCGAAATAGCCCCAAAATACCCACTCATTCCTAAAATAATGAAGAGAGGTAATTGATTTTGAGAGATAAAGCCAATATTTTGGAGGAAAGTTCCAACAATGGCCCCTAAAAGAGATCCTAAAGCTAGAATGGGCAAGAAAATTCCGCCAGGTAGACCACTACCATAGCTCAACATACTCCAGATAAACCGGATCGTAAAATAGAGAAGGATCGATAGAACTGGATACGGTACTCGAGCTAAATCTAACACCAATTGGTTCCCGCCACCAAGAATTTGTGGAAGAAAATAGCCGATTGGAAGAATCGAGACAAAGGCAAATAAGGAAGAGTAATGAGAGGGAACATGAAAAATCTTTTCAAGTAAACGATACAATCGACCGATATTGAGAACCACTATTTCGTAGACATAACCCGCTGCCCCTAAAAAGACTCCAAGAAAAAGATAAATCCAGTACTGAGACAGATGGAGCGGCGGAATATTTTGTGGCATATGAAGCACTGGTGTTTGACCAAAGACATTGAGTGAAATAAAATTAGCAGTCAAACTAGCAGCCAAGGTCGAAATCCAAAAGAAGCGTGAAAAATGATGGTAGACCTCTTCAACCACAAATAAGAGCCCCGCTATAGGTGCATTAAAGGCAGCCGCAAGACCAGCAGCAGCTCCACTTGCAATCAAAGATCGCTCTTCAACCGGACTGACCTTCAAATGATGAGCCACTCCTTTTCCACCCATCGCTCCTAATTGAATACTAGGACCTTCACGACCAAGCATCAAGCCACTTCCGATGGCCAAGACACCTAGAATATACTTCTTCCACAAGGTATCCCACCAACTGACCGCTAAGAGACCCTTTAGCTCTGCTTCGACTTGCGGAATTCCTGATCCCTTGATATCCCGATTGGTGCGAATGAGGCGACCAGCAATCAGTACGATCACCCCATACCCCAACAGCATCGCCAGCAAATAAAATGGTTGACCAGACATCTCCTTGTAGACACCTTGAACAAAATGAAACAAATGCTCGATCAAAAAACGAAAACTCGAGACGATGCATCCCACAACAATCCCAACCAGAACACCTCTGACAATATGGGCTACAATCGAACTAGAGGCAAAATGAAATTCCTTTTTTAAGGCTTCTTCTTTAGCAGACATTCCCTAACTCCTTCAAACTCTTATCCTATTCATTATACCTTATTTCACTGCCTCTGAATACATGGAAAGACAGAAAAAAACAAAAACACCCTTGTTAGTTTTGTTTAGAATGTAGACAAACCATTTTATCAAGTAAAATAAGTTAAGAAATTCTACAAAGAAATATAAATATGTTCTATTTATTATGGAACGAATAAAGAAAAGTCAAAACTTTCCGCTGTGAGAAAAATGCCTGAAACAATACAGTTTCAGGCACTCGGAATTATTGAGACCTTAGGCTCAATAATTAGTCATGGAACTTCTACGAAGTTCGCTGACGTCCGTACTCACCTAAGGAAAGTTTTTAATAGAACTTTAGCTATTATTCAGCAGTTAAAGCTGCCATTGTGATGTAGTTGTAAGGTTTGTTGAAGTGTGGCAAGAAGAACAAGTCCGTCAAAGCCAACTTATCAATCGTCACGTGTTCTTGAATCGCAAGTGAGAACATGTGGATAGCCATTGAGATAGCGCTATCACGTGATACCATTTGAGCTCCAAGGATTTGACGAGTGTCTTTATCGTAGACGATCTTGATACCAACCTCATAGTTATCGTGTTTGATAAATTCAGGTTTTTGAAGGTCGTTAAAGCCAGTTTCAGTGGCATTGAAGCCTGCAGCTTTCGCTTTTTCAAGAGTCAAACCAGTTGAAACCATGTGAAGGCCGTAGATAGAGATACCGTTAGAACCTTGAACACCGATTCCTTCTAATTCATGACCAGTTGCATTGTAGGCACCGACAATACCTGAACGAACCGCATTAGATGCAAGAGCGATGTAGCTCATTTCGTTACGAGCGTTATCGAAGATAGTCGCACAGTCACCAACTGCGTATACACCTGGAAGTGACGTTTCTTGTTTCTTATCAACAAGGAAGGCACCGTTGCGGAAGAGTTCGATCTTACCATCAGCAAGAGCTGTATTAGGACGGAAACCAACAGCCAAGATAACCATATCTACATCGAAGGTTTCTTTATCGGTTACAAGGCGTTCTACCTTACCATCTCCTTCAACCGCTTGAACAGTTTGTCCAAGTGCCAAACGGATGTTGTGGTCTTCCAAGTTTTTCGCCATGATGTCAGTGAAGTCTTTGTCGTAGTAACCATTCAAAACAGTGTCCACGATATCCACCAAGACAACATCTTTACCAAGACGTTCGAAAGCTTCAGCAAGTTCAACACCGATGTAACCACCACCAACTACGGCGATACGATTCAAGTGTTTGCTGTTGTCTTTCAATTTTTCGATCACTTCTTCAGCGTTTTGGTACAATTTAACGAATTGAAGATTTTCAAGAGTTGCTTTGAATTCGCGGTTACCAGGTACGATTTCAACTCCTTTAATTGGAGGAATGATTGGTGTTGATCCAGTCGCAAAGATCAATTTTTCGTAAGATTCTTTATGTTCTTTTCCATCAACTTCCGCTGTAACCACTTTGTTGTCATAGTCAATTGAAAGAACAGGTGAATTCATGTAGACTTTTGCACCTTTTGCTTCCAATTTTTCTTTGTCAGAGTAGAAAAGACCTTCAGGACCATCGATTTGTTCACCGATCCAAAGCGCCATCCCACATCCAAGGAATGAAATGTTTGAGTTTTGGTCAAAAACTACAATTTCATTTTCATTTCCGAAATTATCTAACATAGTGTTGATACAAGCTGTTCCGGCATGGTTAGCCCCTACAACAACGATTTTACTCATAGAATAAATCCTACCTTTAATTTAATTTACTTCTTGAGTATATCATAAAAATGATATCGGTTACAATTATTTTGCTCAGAATTTGTGATCTTTTTTTCAATTTTCCAGAAAATCCCACTTCACATGTTTCAAAAAATGTCAAACAATATGCTTGAAATGATTGTGAAAACGATATCTTTTTGATATACTGTAAGTAAGTGAAAATAGGAAAGGATAGATTTTTAGTGGACCTAAGTAGTCGATCCGAACGTTTGATGGGAACGACCATCACTGTTTCGATCTGTCACCCACAAGCGAATGAACTCTTAGCCCGCTGCTTTGAACTTCTTCGCTCCTACGAACATCGCTTCAGTGCCAATGATGCAAGTTCTGAACTCATGGAGGTCAATTACCAAGCTGGTATTGCTCCTGTCCAAGTTCATCCAGATCTTTTTGAACTGATTGCATTAGGAACCTTGCATAGTCAAGCTCAAAACAGCCATTTAAACATCGCCATTGGTCCTCTTGTACAGACCTGGCGAATTGGATTTTCAGATGCTAGACGTCCCCAGCAAGGGGAAATTAATCAAGCTCTGACCATGATCGATCCTCACCGAATTCAGCTCGACCCAGAAAACCATACGGTCTTTCTTATGCGTCCTGGAATGAAGATCGATTTAGGTGCCTTGGCTAAGGGCTATAGTGCAGACTGCATTGCGACCTTTTTAAAGAGCCAGGGAGTAACAGATGCCTTGATCGATCTTGGAGGAAATATCCTCACTGTCGGTCAACATCCCGTCAAACAGCAACCTTGGCGGATTGGCATTCAAAATCCAGTCGAAAAAAGAGGTCAGCACCTACTGGTCCTCTCTGTCAAGGATAAATCTATTGTCACCTCTGGCATCTACGAGCGTCATTTAGAAGTGGACGGCCAGTCGTTTCACCACATCTTTGATAGCGCGACGGGCTATCCGGTCGAGACAGACTTAGCCAGTATCACCATCATATCTGATCGATCCGTAGACGGGGAGATATGGACTACCCGCTTGTTCGGGGAATCTCCTGCTTCTATCCTCAACACTGTTGAATCACTTCCTGGTATAGATACCTTATTGGTTTCTCAATCAGGCAAGATCGCCTATACAAGTGGGCTTCAATCTTATTTATAATTCTCCTATCAGAAAGGAATTTTCCATGATAAAACTTATTGCGATTGTGGGGACTAACTCCAAACGTTCTACAAACCGTCAACTGCTTCAATACATGCAAAAACATTTTGCTGATAAGGCTGAGATCGAATTGGTCGAAATTAAAGATATCCCTGTCTTTAACAAAC
The DNA here is from genome assembly GCF_020554365.1 of Streptococcus sp. 210928-DFI.4.42. Classification (NCBI taxonomy): domain Bacteria; kingdom Bacillati; phylum Bacillota; class Bacilli; order Lactobacillales; family Streptococcaceae; genus Streptococcus; species Streptococcus sp. 210928-DFI.4.42. The sequence continues at coordinate 5,768 of NZ_JAJCHF010000005.1, read as the reverse complement.
CAGCCGACAAACAAGTTCCTGAAGCTGTCTTAGATATTGTTGCAAAAATTGAAGAAGCTGATGGGGTCATTATTGGAACTCCAGAATACGACCACTCTATTCCAGCAGTCTTGATGAGTGCACTCGCTTGGCTCTCATACGGAGTCTTCCCATTGTTGAACAAACCGGTCATGATTACTGGGGCATCATACGGTACGTTGGGATCTTCACGCGCCCAACTCCAACTTCGCCAAATCCTAAATGCTCCTGAAATTAAAGCGAATGTCTTGCCAGATGAATTCTTGCTCTCCCATTCATTGCAAGCCTTTGATCAAAATGGAGACTTAGTGGATTTAGATGTCATTCAAAAATTAGATGCCGTCTTCAATGATTTCCGTGTGTTTGTAAAAATCACAGACAAATTGCGCAACGCCCAAGAATTACTTCGCAAAGATGCTGAAGAATTTGACTGGGAAAACTTGTAAGATAGGAGACAGAAAAGAATGAAATTTGTTGGACTTGTAGGATCGAACTACGATCAATCATATAACCGTAAACTTTTGGAATTCATTCGCCGCCAATTTAAGATCAAATTTGAATTGGAAGTTCTTGAAATCGACGAAGTTCCAATGTTTAATCAAGATGAAAAATGGGACGAAAGTTTCCAATTACGTCTTTTATATAACAAAATCACTCGTGCAGATGGTGTCATCATTGCCACTCCAGAGCACAACCATACGATCTCTGCTGCTCTCAAGTCTGTTCTTGAATGGCTATCTTTCGAGGTGCATCCATTTGAAAACAAACCCGTCATGATCGTTGGTGCTTCTTACTATGATCAAGGGACTTCACGTGCACAAGTTCACCTCCGTAAGATCCTTGATGCCCCAGGTGTCAATGCTTACACTCTTCCAGGAAATGAATTCCTTCTTGGAAAAGCGAAAGAAGCTTTTGACGAAAACGGCAATATCATCAACGAGGGAACCGTCAAATTCCTTGAAACTTGCTTGGATAATTTTATGAAATACGTTGAGGTTGTATCGAAATTGAAAAAACCAAAACCAATTGAACCAGAAGACTTGGATTGTAATCATCCAATCGCTACAACTGTTACTGAAGTCGATCCTGACGATCCAGACTGGGTAGAAAAAGTAGCTGAAATCACCGGTGCCGTTTCTGGCGATACCTATGTCAAACTCGACCACGGTATCCTAACCGTTAACCAAATTGATATGTTCTTGAAGGCTATGCCATTTGAATTGACTTATGCCGATGATAACAACCAATTCCTCTACTACAACAATGCCCATCAAGATCCAGATACCATGTTTGCTAAACGCGTGCCACCTCAATCAGGAAGCCGGATGTCAACCGTTCACGGCTCCCTACCACCAGCACGTATGAAAAACGTGGAATGGGTGATTGGTACCCTTCGTAACGGTAACCAAGACTATGTTCGGACCATTGTTCCAGGATCTCCTGAAGGCGTGATTAACACTCACAACTACCAAGCTATGTACTATGAAGATGGTTCTTACGCTGGTATCAATGAGATTGTCTTCAACTTCAAACCATGGTTGGACTGGTACCTGCAAACAACAGGTCAACGTCTAGTTGGCGGAAGCGGTCCATTTGCTCCTGCTGGTGGACACGGTAGTGCAGATGCAACTTCTGGTGCTTCTGATGCTGGAGGACATGGTGACGGAGGGCACGGAGATGCCGATGCCACTTCTGGTGCAAGCAACTAAGAAACTAGAAAAAAATGAAGCTTCGTGCTTCATTTTTTTATTGTAACTCCTTGATGATCTTCTTAGCATCTTCGTTTGAAATAGCCCCTAATTGGACATGTCCAATTTTCCCATGACTGTCTATAAAAACTTCTGTAGGAATAGAGCGAACCTGATAATCCGCAAATGCAGAACCATCTGGATTGTACAAGACCGGTACTGACTTGTAATCTTGTTGATCAAACCATTTGACGAATTCTTCTTCTGTTTTTTCACCTTGGAGTCCTGGTGCCATAATGGTCAAAATTTCAAAGTCTCTATCCGTATCCTTGACCAATTTCTCTAATTCAGGCATACTTTGCCGGCAAGGGCCACACCAGGTTGCCCAAAATTTCAAATAAACCTTCTTCCCTTTGTAGTCTGAAAGTTTGACCGTATTCCCCTTCATATCCTTTAGTTCAAAGTCACTGGCGTCTTTTCCTACCAAAGGATTCTTATTCGTTGTTGTATTCATTGTTGGCTGATTGTCCATACTACTCTCACTGGATTGATTCATGGAACAAGCTGACAGCAAAGCTAAAGAGAGAACTGAGAAACAAGCGTATTTAATACCTTTCATCATGTGTTATACCTCCGGATTATTTTATGAAAAGATAGATGACAAACTGTTCAATTGTCCCAAAAGTAAGAGAATTCCCATCAGAATAATGATAGCTCCGCCGATTTTCTTCAGCAATAACAAATGGGGTTTGAGACGATTAAAGTAAGGTAGGACCAGACTAGATGCTAAGGCCAACAGTAAAAACGGAAGGGCCATTCCCAAGGTATAAACAAGGAGATAAATAGCTCCCATAAGAGCATCTTGCCCATCTGATGCTGCTAAAGCAAGAACTGATCCTAATACTGGACCAATACAAGGCGTCCAACCAAAACTAAAGCCAAGACCAAGGAGAAAAGCTGAAAACAATTCATTCTTCTGTTTGTTGGCTCCAAAATCTACTGATTTTTGCTTTTCAAGGAAATGAAAATGAAAGACTTCCATTTGATGAAGACCAAGGATAATGATGAGGGCTCCCATCAGATAACGGAACCAATTGGTGTACATGATCTTTCCAAGCAAGCCTGCTCCAAAACCAATGAGGAGGAAAATAACAGAAATACCTGCAATAAAACAAAGGGTTTTCAGCAAGCCATGCCAGCGAATTTTTTTCCCGAACAATTGGATAGCCTTTTCCTGATCACTTCCTAGTAAGATTCCAATATAAACCGGAAGCAAAGGAAAGACACAGGGAGAAAAGAAAGACAGAATACCCGCAAGAAAAACTGTCAATGAAAAAACGATTGGATTCATAGTTCACTCCGTATATTGATATGCTACATTCAGTATAACATTGACTGACAAAAAATAAAAATTTCTGCTACGTTTTTTTACTAAAGTTTGGATTTAGATACTAGTTTCAAAAGAAAAACTCTAAAGCTCAAACCTTTAGAGTTTTTAATATAACTTATTCTTCTGCCGTTTGTTTATTTGGTAATACGAGCGATAAAAGAATCCCGATGACTACTGGCACTAACCATGGAAGAGATTGAGCCGCAAATGGAAGCAAAGCAATCCCCTTTTCTACTAGTGAAATTTTAAAGGTACTTGCCAGAACACTTGCAACAGAAACCAAGCTGGCCAAGAAAATAGTCAGTTGCATTCCTGGTTTTGAAAGAGCCACAAATTTATTCACTATCACAATCAATACAATGGTAATGGTGATCGGGTAAAGAATCATCAAGACTGGCAATGAGAAAGCAATAATGGCATTCAAGCCTAGGTTGGCAATCGCAAAACCAATCAAAGTGAAGACACTTGCATAGACCTTGTAAGAGACCTTAGGGAAGGTGCTATGGAAGAATTCACTGGTAGAGACGATTAAACCAGCGGTTGTGGTAAAGCAAGTTACCGTCACCATTCCTGCTAGGAAAATCTGAGCAGTCGGACCAAAGATCGCTTTGGTCGCTTCTGATAATACATACACCCCTTTATTGGTATCAGATGCCATAACAGAAGCCGGAATTGGAAAATGATTTCCCAGAAATCCTAAGCCAATATACAGCACACTAAAACCAAGCGCTACGACAATCCCAACCAACCAAATGGTCTTGATGTATTCTTTCTTACTTGAAAATCCAAGTTGATTCAGGGTAGTCACTGCGATCACACTAAAGGCAACAGAAGCCAAGGCATCCAAGGTATTGTAGCCCTCTAAAAATCCTTGCCCAAAGGCAGAAGCCTGATACGCTTTGGTGGCCACCATTGAAGCGTGTCCACTGTATTTTAAAGCTCCAAGAACGACCAAAATCAAAATGAGAATCGCAAAGATTGGAGTCAATATACGACCGATCCGATCTAGAATCTTAGATGGATTCAAAGCAATCAGAAAGGCTAACAAAAAGTAGACCAGGGTAAAAATGAAAAGTGCTAAACTGGCATTCATTCCACCTAATAAGGGGGCTGTCCCCACTTCGAAAGATACCGTCGCCGTTCTTGGAATGGCAAAGAAAGGACCAATCGAAAGATAAAGCGCAACTAAGTATACTATCGCAAAAACAGGTGAAATCTTACGAGAAATCTCATGAATATATCCTTTGGGATTAAGCGTCCCGATAATCAAGGTCACAATGGCAATTCCCACACCTGAAAGGACAAACCCAGCAATAGCTGGCCAAAATTGATTACCCGATAAAGCACCAAGAGCCGGTGGGAAAATCAGGTTTCCAGCACCAAAAAAAATACCAAACAGTAATAAACCTGTCAGGGAACCTTTTCGTAACATACGATCTCCTTAAAAAAACGATAATCTTAACTTTATCAAATTCATTTGAAGAAAGCAACTTATTTGCATGAACAATCCGCTATTTCTATCAGTCATTATGGTACAATGGATGTAAGATTTTACGAGGTGCAAAACATGTATCTATATCTATTCTGGTTATTTCCAGCTCTTATCTTTTTATTGTTCTTTATGAGTGATCGCAGAAGGCTTTTCAATGCTTATCTCTTTTCGATAAACCTGGGGCTTCTTCTACTGATTTCTGCATTTTTACTAGTCGTTAGAACTGAGTTATGGTTCAATCAACAAATTGCAATGATTGTCTTTGTAGTGATTTCCATCCTCGTTTTTCTCAGCATTATTTTCTCATCTATCTTTCTCCTTTTTAACGGCCGTCAAATGATGGCTTTTGAAGGAAAAAGACTGGCCAACCTCCTCTCTCTGCTTTATGGACTGTTTATTATCGGAGCTTTGGCACTACATTTTCTACCCTATTTCCCAGGGAATGACATCCTCATTTATCTGACTGACTTCGCCCTGTTTTACATGACTTTTCTCTACCTCTCTTATGTATCCTATGGGACTTTTTGCAATCTCTTTCCAGTTCGCAAAGAGCCAGACGCCATCATCATCCTTGGCTCAGGTTTGATCGGAGACAAGATTCCCCCACTCTTGGCCCAGCGTCTTGAGAAGGGAAAGGCCGTCTATGAGCAGTTCAAGAAACGACCAAAGTTGATTGTTTCTGGTGGTCAAGGGTCAGATGAGCTGATCGCTGAGGCGGAAGCTATGGCCAGATACTTGATGGAACATGGGGTGCCAGAAGACGCCATTCTCATCGAGAATCGCTCTCGTACTACTTTTGAAAACCTGACCTTTAGCAAGCGTATCCTTGAAGAAGAGGGGCTTGGCAAGAGAGTCCTTGTGGTGACCAATTCTTTTCACGCGCTCCGTGCAGGTGTCTTTATGAGACGATTGAAAATACCTGGTCGAAGTATCGGTTCAAGAACAGCCTTTTACTATCTCCCATCCGCTTGGATTCGAGAAACCGTTGGCTTGGTTTCACTTTATTGGAAATGGCATGTTACCTTCCTAGCTTTTCTATTTCTGCCTTGGTTCTTTACACAAATCATGAAACTGATTGAGTTCTTCATTAAATATCTAAACTAAAAGAGAGTGGGACAGAAATCAGTAATTCGTTAGAATTCGATTTCGTCGTCCCACCTCCGCACAGTTGAGTAGGGCT